>CAYNYE010000031.1:0-5401 GCA_964401345.1 uncultured Candidatus Planktophila sp. | reverse complement strand
GCAACTATTACTGGCGGTACAGGTAAATACGCGGGTGCCACTGGAACTTTGAAAGTAACCGGAACCTTCAGCGTTAAGGGCGGTTCAAAAGAAGATGCTGCATTCACCATGGATGTCAGCGGAAATATTAAGACTAAGTAAGAAATCCCTCGAGATCACCACAAGGAGTTATAAATGAAAAAAATAATTTCAGGAATTGGAGTTTTGGCGTTAGCTCTTTCAGGAGCTGTCATAACTGGTTCCATAGCACAAGCCGCACCAGCGGCAACCACTTTAGTGATGTCTGGCGGAAATGGAGTTTTTGAACTTGGGCCAGTTGTTATTAATGGAACCGCGAGTGCGGCTGGCGTAGTTGAATTTAGTGTAAATGGCAAGGTTGTTCCTGGCTGTGAAGCTGTGGCTACAGCAACTGTTTCTCCATTTGTTGCCAAGTGCTCATGGGTACCTGCAGCTGCAGGAGCCACTGTTATCACAGGCAAGTTCACCCCAACAGATGTAGCGAACTTTGCGCCTGCTTCATCAAATACATTGAACGTAAAGATCGGCGTACCTGTTCAGGGAGTTGTTTCTCCTATTCATATTTATGTTGACACAGTTCTAGCGAGTGGAACATCAGGACCACTTGCACCACGTTTTGGTGTTAGCTGTGCAATTCAAAGCGAGTACATCGTCGGCCAAGGAATCGTCTTCCGAGTCTATGCAAATAATGCTGACTGGGGTGGAGCGGTTATGGATTCAACCAACACAGCCAAGGCATACATTGAAATTGCTGGCGTTAAGGATCCAATCCAAATGTCTTATGGAAACCACAGCGGCGCTGCTTTCTGGACAGGTGTATTGCGTACAGGCACCAACCCAGGGCAGTACAACACATTGGGCGTCATCAATTACAAGGTAACAATGGTTGCCAAAGATTCAACAACTATGAAAGTACTTTCTACAAAGCTCGTTCCAAAGATGGAGAATGGAAAGCGAGTGATTGGCGACAATGGACGCACTGTGTATGACCGTGTGAGCTATTACCGCACCGTCAAATTGTCTGAGCCTCTTAAAGGTGCAACAGGAACTTGGCAATCAAACTTCATGCCAGCTTCACAGCTCACACTGTTCGCCCTTCCAAAGGCGTAAGCCACCTCGCAATTAATCAACAATTCAATACTTAGGAGAGACCATGAAAAAGAGAACGCTTGTATTACGGGCAGCGGTTGCTTGTGGCTTAGCTGTGGCTATGGTTGTGCCGGCACAAGGAGCGGACACAACTTCATCACTGATAACCCTTACAGCACCTTCGGATATAAAAGGTGTGGCTCCGCTTCCATTTACCGCGGTTAAGTCATTGGCATTCACCACGCCTGAATCGACAGTAAATCTAGAAGTAACTCCACAACAAGGTTTTGTGGGAAGTGAATTCTCAGTGATTGGTAAGGGGTTGAAACCAAATACAGCAATGGATTTGGTGTGGTCAACAAGTGATGCAACCTGGCTGGCGGATGTGCAACCAAACACTGTCAACTACATGGGAGTGAAGTACTCAAAGTTCTATGTAAATATGGCAAAGGTGACAACTGATACAACAGGTGGCTTTACCTTCAAGACAAAGGCACCATCTGATTTTGGCGGTGTTCACGACATTTACGCCGTTGTTGATGGAGTTGCTGTTGCACATGGTGGCTATCAAATGTTGCGCACCGTCTCAATCTCACCAAAAAGTGGGCCTATCGGAACTCCGATCACAATTACATACACAGGTATGGGAGCAAGCCTCTATACAGCTGGTGGATCAGTGTTGTACGACAATCACTTTGCAGGTGCCATGCAGGCGTTGTGGACTCGTGGTACCGGCAAGGCTGTGATTAGAGCTTCTGGAGATGTGGGAAAGCATGTGATTTATGTTCTGGATGGAATTGGAATTCCATACTTGAACATTATTCAATCACCGGTTCCGTTTGCCAATGGAGATGTTCAAACATTTACGGTTACAAAGGATGCTGGGGCACCAGCTCCATATCTGGTGTATCCAGACAAAGTGACTCCGACTGTTACACAGAAGACAACCCTTTCCAGTATCGGGTTGGATCCAAATACTAAGGCGGTTGCAACTCTTTCAAAGAACGAGGGACCAGTCTTTACAAAGGTGAAGCTGGATGTGAAAGGGATGTCCACAACAGGAACTCATACCATCGAGTGGGCGACCGTCGTGGGCAACCGAGTCAATTGCACAGGTACATGCTGGGTATACAACTCTGTTCCCATGGGAACTGTTGATGTAAGTGCAGCTGATTTCACAAAAGAGATTCAGATTCCTGATCACTTAGGTGGATGGCACGTTATTCAAGTGAAGAAGAATGGCGTAATCGAAGCTCAAGTGCCTTTCTATGTGCAAGAAAGCATCATGCCGTACTACGACAGCAAGGGAAAAGTTGTCAGCATGGGATTAGCCAAGGCAGATCCTTCAGGTTTACCTGAAGCTCGAAATGGCTCTGGCGTACCTACAAATAAATTCAAAGCTGGAGAAGAGTTCACAATTGCAATTAAGGGTGTGGGCTGGACTCAATTGGATAACACCTTGGCGGTTACATACGACAACTCATACATCGGATATGGATGCGGTTTCAATTCAAATGGATACATGGTTATTCATTTAAAGGCGACAGGTAAGCCCGGAACCCACATCATTGACCTATGGCCGTTGTTGTACACAAATCAGCCTTCATTTGCGAACACTCCTTATGGAATGCTTCCAATCTTGACCGCTGGTCGTGATTTCCCAGGATTGGCACTTGGTTACCAATTGCCATCAATCCACTTTGCAATCACCGTAGTGAAGTAATACAACTCGGGACAGAACCCCGACTCTCATCTACCTGAGGGTCGGGGTTTCCCTTTGCCCTGGCATCCACCAGTTCCAACGGCCCAGAAGAACCATTGCACTTGGTAGCAACAAACTACGAATAACTGTGGCATCCACGAGAACGCCGATTGCTAAACCAATACCAAGTTGTTGCAGACCTGCGAAGTGCCCAGAAATCAATCCAGTTAAAGCCGAGATGAAGATAAGCGCTGCAGCGGTTACAACTGTGCCGGTTGCTTGCATCCCTTCACGGATCGCCTCTTCATTGCTCGCCCCGCGATCTCGGGCTTCACGCATCCTTGAAACAATGAAAATTTCATAATCCATGGACAAGCCAAACAAGATAGCAAATAAGAGTATGAGTACCCAGGCTTCGATTTGCTCAAGCTGGTAAGTCCCGATACCGAACTTAAACACAATCACTAAAGCAGAAAAAGACAATGCGATTGACAGCAGACCAAGAACAATCGCCTTAACAGAGAGAACTATTGATCGGAAAATTCTCAGCAAGATAAAAAAGGTAAGAAGAAGAATTGAAATCACAACGACAGGAGATGCATTTCCTAGAGCGTTAAGAAGATCGACTCCTTGAGCAGGAGCGCCACCCAAGTAGATGCGACTATTGTCGGGAAAACCAGAGTTTGGAATGTAGATATGTCTCAATTGATCAACTAATTCAACGGTTCGTGCTGCGCCTAGATCATGTTGCCCAAAGACATAGATTCGAATAAAGCGCCCGGTGGAATCAACGTATGGCCACTTTTCGCCACTTGCTACGGTGAAGACCTCGGAGTTGTCGGCAATTGTTCGTGCAAATTCAAATCGAGTGTCCGAGAATTGTGAAGCCAGCCCATCAGCACCGAGGTCAATCACAATTTCGTGAGGCGTTATGACTCCAACGCCAACTCTCGAAGTGACTGAGTTAAGCGCTTGGGCTGATTCAAGATTGGCTGGTATTGCAGATAGCGAACTAGGAGTCACCTGTAACCAAAGAAGCGATGAAAGAGACAAAAGTATTGCGGTTAGTGTCAGGATAAATGTTCGTTTCGGCTTTGCGATTGCAAAATTACTCAAGGAAGGAAGTTTCTTGCCGAGCACACCTTTGAAACCGGTTTGTGAATCGTTACCAAGATGGGAGAGCAGGATAGGTTGAAGTGTGGCTGTCGCAGCAATTGAAACAAGCGGAACCACTAGGCAAGCAAGACCAAGGGATCGAACAAAGGGGATTGGTACCAGAATCAAGGTCGCAAGACCCATGGCCACTGTAAGTCCAGAGATAACTGCTGTACGACCCGCTGTCTGCATAGTTTTCTCTAATCGATCAGCCTCTAAATGAGAGTTCTGGCGATATCTATGAACCATCAGCAGTGAGTAATCAATTGCAAGCCCCAATCCAATTAACTCAACAATGTTTGGAACGTAAAGAACCATTAAGAACTTTTGTGCGAGCAGATAGATAACTCCAAGTGATGTTGCAATTGTCGCAAATCCAAATATCAAGGGGATCAATACCGCCGAAGAAAGACCCAAAGCGCCAATCAATAAAAGCAATGCCAAGATAATTGCCACAACTTGTCCGCGCTTGAGGTCAGCGGACAGTATGGGAACCACATCAGATTTGATTGCAGGGGGACCTGTAACCAAAGCGCCAGCAAGAGAGTTTTTCTTTAGCGCGGCACGTAGATCATCGGTGTAGCTAGAAGCTTCATTAAGGTCAAAAGAGGTTGAGATATTCGCATACAGAGTTCCACCGAATGCTTTCTCTTGCGTAATTTCTGCACCTGGAATTACTGAAGCAGATTTAGCGAGCGAAGCTTTGAATGCGTTGATCTCCTCGGTTGAGGCCTGCTTGTATTTAAAGAGAACGGTGAAGGTTCCTTCGGTGTTTTCAGAAAAGTGATCTTCTAGCACCTTGCTCGCAGTAGCTGAATGGCTACCCGGGATCTCCAGCGAGGTTGTTAAATGCTTATCAAGATTAACCGCCCCACAAACTCCCGCAACAGTTAGGAGAATCCAGATGCCAATTACGAGACCTTTGGCCTTCACCGAAAAATTCGCAGATCGCGCAAGCATTGGTGCAGTCTAATCTTTCGCACTTTGCGCCATGTCAGATGGCATGATTGACCTCATGAATAACGAGGTAGTTGTCGAGATTATTGAACCGAATGAGTGGCAGCGCTTACGTTCTATTCGATTACAAGCACTTACCGATAGCGGTCATGCTTTTGGAGGCACCCTTGAAGGGGAAAGCGCTGAGGATGAAGGTGCGTGGCGTGCAAAGTTTGAAAAGAATGATTTTCTGATTGCATCCATTGGTGGTGTTGATGTTGCCATGATGTTCATAGAAGTACTCGATGGCGATTTCGGCGCTACCTGTTGGATTGGTGGATGTTGGAGCAACCCGGAGTTTCGAGGTAAAGGGCTACTAAGCTCAATGTTCAGATTTATCGATCGACAAGATAGAGATTGGAAGGTCCAAGGATTAGGTGTTTGGACCGATAACTACAACGCTATCGCAGCTTACGAAAAACTAGGATTTGTAAAGATGGG
>CAYNYE010000030.1:0-10136 GCA_964401345.1 uncultured Candidatus Planktophila sp. | reverse complement strand
ACCTCTTGAACCCGCTCCCAAATTTCAGCGGCATCATGTTCGACCCATCCGGCCTGAGGCAAAATCTGGCGATGTTCTAATTGATGTTGTCCAACCACTTGGCCGGAATGATCAAAGATCATGAATCGAGTACTACTGGTCCCTTGATCCAAGCTGCCGATGTAAGCCACGATGCACAAAACCTCTCGCCGTAAGTTAGTCTTAGCGTACTCAGTCGTTATGGAGAATCAACGCATATGTTCTTGTCGCAACTCGGCCCCGACCAGCGTGATTCCGCTGTTTCACAATTAGCCACAGAACAGTTCGACATCCTGGTTATTGGCGGGGGAGTAACTGGCGTAGGAGCCGCCCTTGATGCGGCATCGCGCGGATTAAAGGTTGCCCTGATCGACTCTCAAGATATTGCATCTGGAACTTCAAGCAGATCCAGCAAGTTGATTCATGGTGGTCTTCGTTATTTAGAGCAGTATGACTTCAAACTTGTCCGTGAAGCACTGCATGAGCGCGAACTCATGGTCTCGACCTTGTGCCCACATCTTGTTAAGCCAGTCGGTTTTCTTTTCCCACTGACTGAAAAGTTTAAGGAGCGCACATATGTTGGCGCAGGCTTAGCTCTTTACGACGCACTTCGCGGTTTTCAACGCGCTTTGCCATGGCACAAGCACTTAAGCCAAAAACAGATTAATGAAATTGCACCATCGTTGCGCCATGACATTGTCACTGGCGCAATCAAGTACTTTGATGCGCAAGTAGATGATGCACGGCACACCATGTCTATTGCACGTACAGCTGCTCGCCACGGTGCAATCATCGCAACTCGAGTTGCTGCTGAATCTTTGATTCGTGAAGGTAAGCGTGTAGTTGGTGTTAATGCACGCGATCTAGAAACAGGTAACGCGATTGCAATTAAAGCTGGCGCAACAATTATGTGTGCCGGTATCTGGAGCGATGAGCTCCATGAAAAGTTTGAGCTAAAAGCCGGTTATGGCGTCACTATGAGTAAGGGCGTACACATCGTCCTTCCGGGTTCAGCAATCAAATCTGATGCTGGAATCATTTTGAAGACCGCCGTTTCAGTTCTGTTCTTGATTCCTTGGGGAGACAAGTGGATCGTCGGAACAACGGACACACCGTATGAGGGTGATCGCGCCGAGCCATATGCATCACGTGAAGATGTTCAGTACATCTTGGATCAAGCCAATCGCGTACTGGAACCAAAGCTTCAAGCTGAAGAGATCATCGGTGTCTATGCTGGTTTGCGCCCTCTTGTTGCAAACATAAAGAGCGCGACAACTACAAAACTTTCTCGCGAACACACAGTGGATCGCCCAGCACCAGGTTTTGTTTCAATCGCCGGCGGTAAGTACACGACTTACCGAGTGATGGGCAAAGACGCAGTAGACCGCGCAGTCATTGAACTTCGTCGCATCACGCAAGAATCTGTAACTGAAAAGTTGCCTTTAGTTGGAGCCGACGGATACTTTGCGCTGGAGCAACAAAAGGAACGTATTGCACAAGAATCTGGCCTTGAAGTAGAAACCGTTACACATCTTCTTAATCGTTATGGCTCTTTGATTAGTGAAATCCTCGAGATCATCGCAGATGAACCAAAGCTTGCTGCAAAGTTAGATTCAGAGCTTCCTTACATCAAGGCCGAAATTGTTTATGCAGCTTCTCATGAAGGTGCGCGAACAGTCGATGATGTGATCTCGCGACGTACGCGCTTAGCTTTCGAAGCAGAGGGCCACGGAGTTCATCTTGCCGATGAAGTTGGTGCACTAATTGCACCAATCCTGGGTTGGAGCGCTAAAGAACGCAAAGAGTCAATATCTGCATATGAGGATCTTGTGGAACGAGAGATTGCGGCTCTAGATGAACTGCTCGAGGCTAATTCTTAATCTGACCCCTACAAGAATCTGTTGTTGGTTTCTTAGTTGCAGTAGGTGAAGGTGTTGGTTTCGGTGAAGGCGTCGGACCTTGAATCACATCAAATGCAACATCTACAGATGTAGTGGCGTGAGTGCCAGAAACATCTTGGAAGAGAATCTTTCCCTTAAAGCTACCGGCGGGAACATTGCGCATTTCAAGGGTCCAGCCACCGCTAGTCTCTCGCAAGATTCTTTGCGTTGGTTTTACTTCTGGCATCGTTGACTTATCAAAGACAAATTTCACAGTTCCGGTAACTACAGGTGCTCCGTTTGGTCGAACAACGTTGACTCTAAATGATGAGACTTTGTTGGTAGTGCTCGAAGTTTGACTGAGCAACGAGATTGAAGTCGCTTCTTGCTGTGGCATTAAATCCACAAGAGTTGGCTTCCAAACACCTTTAACTAGCTCAAGAAAAGATGAAGGAGTTCCGCGGAATACATTGAGATCTAAGCGATTACCGGGGACGCCATACTTCGGAGCGATTCCACAGGATGAGTACTGCCAGACAGTCCATTGTGAATCACAGTTAGCACCTGTCCATGAATGCACGTAACAACCACCAGACTTAAGGCCAGGTTGATTAATGGGATTAGCGGGATCTATTCCATATTGCGCAAGCCATAACGGATATTGCGCAAGCTCTGGAGTACGAACCATAGAACCTTCTAGAAAGCTTGGGTAGGAATACAAAATTGGCGTTCGCCCAGTTTTTTCCCTCAGCGAAGCAAGAAAGGTTGTTGCCCATAAAGTAACGGCGCTTCTAGTTGCATACTTTTGGCACGCACCTGTTGATGAGTAACGAACACACTTGTTTTCTAGATCTAGTGCGTAAGGAAGATCCCTATCGGAGTATCCGCCCATAGAAGCCAAGCGCCAGACAACCTTTTGAGCTTGAGCTAATGCATCCTGTTTAATCTCTTCAGGCGAAGTCACATCTGGCAAGACCGCATAGTGATAAAAACCTGTATAAAGGCCCGCAGCTTGTGCGGCATGATGATCCATCGCCGCGTATTTCACTGCAAGAAGATCAGCGGTTTCGCGGGTATCGGAAGCCTTGATAAATACGAAGCGCATTCCTGCTTCATACTTTTTTACAAAATCAATTGGTTTATCGTTGGGATGCTGCCAGCGACTTACATCAGTTCCATGAATTCTCCCACCGGGTCCTTTGAGATCAATAAATTGGGCAGGGTCGGCGTTGGAAAACTCAGGCAATTGCTTAACTGTTATTGCACGAATCGGCGAATACAAAGTTCGCCCAGTCACAACTGCTACCGCGCGATAACGTACTTGTGCATCTAAAGCCGTTGCAAGCGCGGTGACTTTCCAGGTTCCAACTCGAGTCACCTTGGTCATGAACGCTGTGTTACTCCACTTTCCATTTGTATCAACTTGAATCTTGACCGTTGTACCAGACTTGTTTGGCTTCAGAGTGCCGTACATGGTCAGTAGAGATTCAGTTGCACTTGGCGTTTGTCGAACAGCCATCGACAAAGTTGTAGTCGCTGCAAAGGATTGTGGAGCTCCTGCTATTCCGATAATCAAGAAAACAGATATGAGAAATACTTTGATTTTCATTGCTCTTTAATCTCCACAGTTAACCCCAAGACCTCTTGGATTGAGGCAACAAGGGCCGCTTTCAGGTTTGGGCGTGTTTCTGAGTATTCGTGCGAGGTTGCAAACTTGCGGCTATCTGAAAAATCAAGGGTTAAAACCCCATCGCTGAATGAAATAAGGCGGGCATCAAAGTAAGCGATCCACGCGATGCGATTGTGTGATTCGAGGGTGTCGAGAACATCATTCCAACGGTTTCGAATGTGCTCTAGCTCCATAGGGTTGAACTTTACCTTTCAACCCCCTTACATGCTTTTCTTAGTGCGACGGCGCGCCAATCCATTTCATGTACTCGTTAATGAGTTGCACTCTCATGTTTTTTCTGTGATCCGGCTGAATATTCAGGGAGATAGCCACCCGGGAAAGAATCTGTTCTATCGCCTTTTCGCTTACAAATCGCAATCGTCCAATCTCCGCATTGGTTAACCCTTCGGCAACATGGCGAAGTGTTTCGATTTGGAGATCGGACAGTCCAGACATAAGTACCCGTGACTCTTTGTTGTGCAAAGTGATTCCACCATTAACCCAAGCAACTGGTTCATTTAGGGAGAAAGTTCGAGATGCAGAAATTACATCACACAACGCAGTCAGATTGTTGAGGGAGTTTTTTAGAACCAATAGGGAACCAACAGGAAGTTCGGCAAAACGTTCTCCAAACAAACGAACATCAGCACATGGCACAAGGATGACAACTCCAATTGTTGGGTCTTCTCTTCGAATTGAAGTAGCGATGTCGATAGAGCTTTCATGTGTTTTATGCATATCTAAGAGCAGAACATTGGGCTGCATACTTCGAAACACATTTATCGCTGCGCTTTTCTTGCGTGCTTCGGCAACAACATCAACACCGTGAAGTTTGAGAGCCGCACCAACAGTTGATAGTTCAAAGGGATCATCTATTACAACCAAAACTCGATCACTCATAAATGAAAAGTTACGCCGATTAGGCTTTCTCGTGAATACATATCCCTATGAAGTGAGAGTTAGCGCTAAATAGGGTTTCCCCTACAGCCCTATCGCTTGAGTAGTTTGGCGATGGTGTCGGGGATTGTCGAAATTATGGCTTCAGCGTTAATTGGTCCACCATTTGATGCACGCTCTGCGGCTTGATTATGAATAAATGCGGCAGAAGCTGCTACATATGCAAGATGGTTGTAGTCATTGAGGATCTCAATTGCATTGGTTGCAACAAGTGCTCCCATGATTCCAGATAAGACATCGCCACTTCCGGCGGTTGCTAACCAAGGCGTGGCTACTGGAAGTTGAATCAGAAGTTCATCATTGGCAACGTAGGTAGTTGCACCTTTGAGTAAAACAGTTACACCTAGGGTATCGGCGGCGATCTGAACCCATTTTTTGGGATCTCCTTCAACTCCTTCAGCCGAAACCTGCACACCTCGCGCGGTCAGCAATGTTGCAAGCTCTCCGCTATGTGGGGTAATTACTGTGGGTTGCTCTAGTGATCCGGCTAGCGAGAGTGCGCCAGCATCCAGAACTGTGGGAACAGATTGCAATTGAATGAGTTTGAACCAGCGATGGCGTAACCAGGTTGTGAAGTCAGAGTATTTTTTCGAACTAATGCCACTTCCGACCAACCAGGCAGCAACTTTTCCAGGCTGTACAACGGCTGATGGAGTTGAATGTAAAACCAAGTGTGCAAGACCTGAAGAGCTATGGAAACGAACCATGCCAACCCCAGTTGCAGATGCCGCAGAAGTTGTTAAGACAGCGGCACCTGGAAACCGCGCAGAGCCTGTGATGAGACCTAAAACCCCTCGGCTGTACTTATGGTCGAGATCGGATGGGGTGATGATGCATTTAGCAGCATCACGAGCGCTCCACTTTTTTACAGTTCTAGTCATGATCTAAGCCTATCTCTCATAATTTGCGGGGGACCCCAGTGCAACCCATACTTAGCCAACTTCACAGTATTCATAGGGGGAAATCATGGATGGAAAGTGCCCAGTAGCACATGGTGCAATCACTCACGGAGCTGAGACAAACACTTATTTGTATCCAAACGCCCTGAACTTAGACATTTTGCATCAGCATGATCGTAAGACCAACCCTCTCGGTGAAGATTTCAATTATCGTGAAGCGGTAAAGACTCTTGATTTTGAGGCATTGAAAAAAGATCTTCACGAATTCATGACCCAAACCCAAGAGTGGTGGCCAGCGGATTGGGGTCACTATGGCGGATTAATGATTCGCATGGCATGGCACTCAGCAGGTACCTATCGTGTAGCTGATGGTCGTGGTGGTGCGGGTACCGGAAGCTTTAGATTTTCACCTTTGAACTCTTGGCCAGATAACGGCAACTTGGATAAGGCGCGTCGTTTGTTATGGCCAATCAAGCAGAAATACGGCAACAAACTTAGCTGGGCTGATCTATTTATTCTTGCCGGAACAATTGCTTACGAAAGCATGGGACTTAAGACCTTTGGATTTGCTTTCGGACGTGAAGATGTGTGGCATCCAGAAAAAGATATTTACTGGGGCTCAGAGTCTGAGTTAATGAAGCCAAGTGATGAGCGATATGCAGATACAAATGATGCAAGCTCATTGGAGAACCCACTAGCTGCTGTGCAGATGGGTCTGATCTATGTAAACCCTGAAGGCATAAACGGAGTTTCAAATCCATTACTAACGGCTCAGCATGTTCGTGAAACCTTTGCTCGAATGGCTATGAATGATGAAGAAACCGTTGCATTAACCGCTGGTGGTCACACAGTAGGCAAGGCACATGGAAATGGAAATGCAGCGTTGCTTGGACCAGCACCAGAGTCCGCAGATATTTTTGAGCAAGGCTTAGGATGGAACAATCACACAAAGCGCGGCGTTGGTCGCAACACAGTAACGAGCGGACTAGAAGGTGCTTGGACGACTGAGCCAACTAAGTGGGATGCCGGTTACTTCGAGATGTTGTTCAAGCACGAATGGGCACTTGTTAAATCACCAGCTGGTGCACATCAATGGGAGCCAACAAATATCGCAGAAGCAGATAAGCCTGTAGATGTTGAAGACTCATCAATTCGCTATAACCCGATGATGACAGATGCGGATATGGCGATGATCAAGGATCCGATTTACCTTGAGATTTCAAAGAAGTTCCATGAAAACCCAGCATTACTCGATGATGCGTTTGCACGCGCTTGGTTCAAGTTAACCCACCGCGACATGGGTCCAAAGGTTCGTTACATCGGACCAGATGTTCCACAAGAAGATTTGATTTGGCAGGATCCAATCCCAGCAGGCACAACTTCTTATGATGTTGCAGCAGTGAAGGCCAAGATTGAAGCCACCGGTCTATCAGTTTCAGAGTTAGTTGCAACTGCATGGGATAGCGCACGCACCTTCCGCGGATCAGATCTTCGCGGTGGTGCAAATGGATCTCGAATTCGTTTAGAGCCTGCACGCAATTGGGAAGGTAATGAACCTGCACGTTTGAACAAGGTTCTTGCCGCTCTTGAACCAATTGCCAAGGAGTCTGGCGCAAGCATCGCAGATGTCATTGTCTTGGCTGGAAATATTGGTGTTGAAAAAGCTGCAGCTGCAGCTGGAGTAAAAATATCTGTTCCATTTGCTCCAGGCCGTGGAGATGCAACACAAGAGCAAACCGATGTAAATAGTTACAAGGTGTTAGAGCCAATTCATGATGGTTTCCGTAACTGGGTTAAGCAGAGTTATGCAGTCACTCCAGAAGAACTACTTCTCGATCGTGCACAGTTGATGGGCTTAACCGCACCAGAAATGACAGTGTTGATGGGCGGAATGCGCGTATTGGGAACTAATCACGCAGGAACTTCGCATGGTGTATTTACAAAGAATGTTGGCGCACTTACAACTGATTTCTTTGTGAACCTAACTGATATGAAATATGTCTGGGAGCCTGCAGGGGAAAACCTCTACAACATCCGCGATCGCAAGACAGGATCTGTTGATTGGACCGCTACTCGTGTGGATCTAGTCTTTGGTTCCAACTCAATTCTTCGTTCATACTCAGAGGTCTACGCACAAAACGATAACAAGGAAAAATTTGTTAGAGATTTTGTTGCGGCATGGACCAAGGTGATGAATGCAGATCGCTTCGATTTAACGAAGTGATCTGACTGCAGCATCGATAATAGGTGTGGCCTCATCGATGTTTTGCAGAAATGAAGCGTTGACCTGTATCCAGACATTATTTATCAATAGGTTTACGCCCCACACATGCATCTCATCTGCTGAGGTTGATCCCTCTTTCAGGATGTAAGCATCTTGCTCATCTATTCCTGGTATGTCGATCTGCTTTTGTCCAAGCTCAAGCCACTCTTGCTTCTTGCGTTCCCATAGATTGTCGGCGTTCGGGGCCCACATCACTGTGCCACCTACCTCTGCAACTTGGATTCCGTAGGTACATGCGATCCCACCTGCTTGATATACATCGTATAGATCGGTTCCCTCTGAAGGTTGCCATTCAGTCGGCACATACTTGGATCCGGGGACTTGCGCAGCAAAAGCATCTACCACATCCGACTGCTCACAATTGGCGGGAGGTTTTAATTTCTTTTGCGCTTCTTGCTTTTCATCGGCAGAAACTGTCGAGCAACCTGTCAATAGAATTAAAGAGAGCACCGAGCTCAGTAATTTGATCATGTGAAGACCATACTTCTCTCACCTGAGAAAGTTCTTAAGAGAATATAGATGATTAGTCACATTTTGTTCAGGTGTTGAAGTGGGGCGGGTCGGGCTCGAACCGACGACGACGGAATTATGAGTTCCGGGCTCTAACCAACTGAGCTACCGCCCCTAACGACCCCGAACTTTACCTTGAATTTTTCTCGCGCTGGAATCCTCTGCGACCCCAGAACTCCCATAACCCCATAACCGACAAAATGAGCGCGAATCCAAATAACAGATCCTCAATTGGGGCTGCCGCAATTCGGTAACCAGTAATTGAATCTGGGTCATACATAACAATTGCTTTTCCATCTGCGCGAAGATGCGTCAGCCACCAATTTGTTATCAATTGAAAAGGCAAAATGATCATATATGAGAGCCAAAATGCTAGTCGAGTAAGGAGAGAATTCTTAAAGACGAATAGGTCAACAACTACAGCAACAAAGACAGCGGCAACTGCAATATCGCTGTAGATCATTTCTTCTCATCCTTTCCAAACTCTTTTTCACGAAGATGAGGCTTCACTGTTGTCACACCTTCAATAGTCAGAATCGCGGCCATCGGGACGATGATGAAGAACAAGAACTCTTCTAGTGGAATATCAAATGGCCCATAGATGCCAAGCATGCGATCACGGTTAAAGAACCAGTGACCTTGGGCGATTGCATACGCATCCCAAATTAGAAAGAGGGTGCTAATTGGAAGGATGCTCAAGAGTGCGCGCTTCCAACGACGCAATACGCTGGTTTTCAAAACAACTTCTAGCCAAAATGAGCCACAAACAGTAAAGGCAAGCATCGCCATGTAGCCAAATTTTTCCACGTCAGATCTTCTCACATTTGCCTTTGATAGGGTTGCCGAAAAGGGGGAGACATGCAGGAAAACGCTGTTCTACTGTTCAAGCTAATCCGCCTTTTTTCATCTATCGCCGCTGCGGTCGGAATCCTTCTTTCCTTAATTTTCTCTGAATTATTAGAAACAAGTTCGATGAGTTGGCAGGTAGTGGTTGCTGTTATCGCCCTCGCTATCGGAATTCCTCATGGAGCGCTAGATCATTTGGTGACTTTACCTAAGGCCCACCCAAAAAAGATGGCAATCTTTATTGCAATCTACGTTGCAGTCGCGATTGTTGCTGTTGTCGCGATATTGAAATTCAATGTCGTCGGTTTTATCTTTGTTTTGTTCATGAGCGCGGTCCATTTTGGTATTGGGGATGCAGCATTCATCAACGAGATTGATAAGCGATCAAATTCAAACACCAAACTCAATCGATGGTTCTATATCCCAGCAGCAGGGTTTACTCCAGTTTTCATTCCACTTGTTAACTCAGCAAGCACAGAAGCTTTGTCATCGGTAAATCCAGCTTTAATTGATTGGCATCAAGGGTGGGATTCACAGATACTTGTTGGCGTAACAGCATTTACTGTGCTGGCAATTACAGTGATGATTATTGAAAAACGTTTCAGAGAAGCATTAGATCTGCTTCTTTTACTGGTGCTTGCTCTCGTTGCTCCACCGCTAATTGCTTTTGCTATTTACTTTGGCTGCTGGCATGCCATGAGACATACGGCGCGACTGACACTGTCTCTTCCCAAGAGTATTGAGAGTTTGAATCAAGGTTTACGCAGGCAAGCGTTCTTGAGCGCGGTAATTCCAGGTTTGCCGGCATTGATTGGAACCTTTGTCGTTGCTGCCATATTGGCCATTAGCGGACAGAAGTTTTCAGATGAGTTTTTGTGGATGGCTTTGGTTGTTGTGTGGGCGCTCACTGTTCCTCATATGGCAGTTACAGCTAAATTGGATCGTGCAGCGTTAACCTAGGCTCATGAAGTTAAAGGCTGCCTTAATTGCCGCATTGGTTTTAGCAACAACTATTTCACCAGCCCAAGCAGCGCCCAACTATCTTTTTCCGATCGTAGGTTGCGATTACACAT
>CAYNYE010000029.1:7473-10254 GCA_964401345.1 uncultured Candidatus Planktophila sp. | reverse complement strand
TAATTGTTGCTAAGCACCGTAACGGACCAACCAGAACAATTACAGTTTCTGCGCAGCTGCACTATGCACGCTTCTACGACATGCCACAGAATCCAGGTGGTGGACAAGACTGGACGCAGCAACGCGAATCTACAAATACTCCGCCTGAAGACTCCTTCGGAGCTTAAGCAGCGGCAGATCGCGCACGATCTGCGATATAAATTCCAACAAGCACAACCGCTGCACCAATAAGTTGAATACCGTTCCAACTTTGTTCCAACCAGATCCATGCAAAAACTCCGGCAAGAACTGGTTCAAGCATTCCGATAACACTAGATGTTGAAGCAGACAGTAAACGCAGACCAGCGATCACAAACAGGTAGGGAACGATTGTTCCCATGGTGATAATCCAAAGAATCAAAATCCAACCCGGCATTGTGTTTCCAGCAAATACACCTTGAAGATCCATATCGATCGTAAAGACCTCAAATGGGAACTCCCAGATCGGCATCGACACCAACCAGGTTAGGGATGCCATGCCAAGTCCCCACACAGTCAGCGACAAAGCAGAACGGCTTGTTCCAAAGTTCTTGCCGATCAAGAAGTATGCGGTTAATGCAAAGGCGCTAAAGAGTGCGCCTAACAAACCGATTAGATCAAAGCTCAAACCATTCCAGACTTGCGCTAGAAGAATTAAGCCAAGCAACGAAAGTGCGATCGCTCCCCACATCGATGCTGGAACAAATGATTTGCGCACATACTTAATCCAGAGTGCGATCCAGATCGGTGCGGTGAATTCGACGATCAAAACCAGGCTAAGCGGGACTCCACGCTGAATTCCAAGGAAATAACCCGCCTGAACCGCTGCAAAACCAATGATTCCGTAGGCGGCCAGCATGGGAAGCTGCTTTTTTGAGGCTTTCAACGAATTTCGTTGAGTTATTAACGTGATCGTCAAAAGAATCAGGAATGCACCGATAGAACGCACCTGCGCCAAACGAAATGGCGAGATGTGGTCTAGAACAACGGTGGAGATAACCCCGTTAAAGGCGAAAACAAGCGCGCCCATAACAAGGTAAAACTCTCCGCGGTGCTTTGTAAGCATCCGAGAAGGTTACATCACAACCTTAGAAAGCTGATTCAGGCAGCTCCATTATTGAACCGTCGGTTCCCTCAACGATCTTACGATCAGCGGTGATGTGTGGAAGGTTGTTGTGAACGAAGAACTTCGCTGCAGCAATCTTTCCTGTGTAGAAATCTGTGTCCTTACCACCGTTAGGCAACTTCTCTACTGCGATATCTGCCTGACGTAGCAACAACCATGCGGTGATGATGTCGCCCACAGCCATTAAGCAGCGTGAAGTATTAAGTCCAACTTGGTAAATCTTGGCAGCATCTGTCTGTGACTCCATTGCATGTCCAACAAGAACCGCAACGATTCCATTGAGATCGCCAAGTGCCTTAAGCAACATCTGCTTCTCATCAGCGTTTGCTCCACCAGATTCAGCAAACTTCTGAATCTCCTTACCTAGTAGACCAAGTGCGCGTCCACCATCCTTAACAACCTTGCGGAAGAAGAAATCCAAACCTTGAATCGCAGTTGTACCTTCATACAAAGTATCAATCTTTGCATCGCGTACATACTGTTCTAGTGGCCAATCTTGTGTGAAGCCAGAACCACCAAATGTTTGCAGCGATTCAGTTCCAAGAAGTGTCCAAGACTTTTCAGAACCGTAACCCTTAACAATTGGAAGCAAGAGATCGTTGAGCTTTTCCATATCTTCAGCGCGTTCTTTGTCGCCCGCCTTGATTGCAAGTTCGATCTCATCCTGAATCGATGCGGTGTAGAGAACAAGTGCACGCATTCCCTCGCTGTAAGACTTCTGAACCATCAGCGAACGACGCACATCTGGGTGCTTAATAATGGTTACACGAGGCGAAGCCTTGTCATTCATTACCTTCATGTCGCCACCCTGCACACGCTGCTTCGCGTATGAAAGTGCTTGCTGGTATCCAGCAGAAAGTGTTGCAATCGCCTTTGTTCCAACCATCATGCGAGCAAACTCGATGACCTTGAACATCTGCGCGATACCTTCGTGAACATCGCCAAGTAGGTAACCAACAGCAGGCTCGTGCTCTCCCAAATTGATTTCACATGTTGATGAAACGTTAAGTCCCATCTTGTGTTCAACATTTGTTACATACACACCATTGCGCTTACCTAGTTCTCCTGTTTCAAAATCAAACATGAACTTAGGGATAAGGAATAGTGAAAGACCCTTAGTACCTGGTCCACCACCTTCGCGACGAGCCAATGTGAAGTGAACAATGTTGTCGTAAAGATCTGCATCACCTGATGTGATGAAACGCTTTGTTCCTGTGATGTGCCATGTTCCATCTGGTTGCTGAACCGCCTTGCTGCGTCCTGCGCCAACATCTGAACCTGCATCAGGCTCAGTGAGCTGCATCGTCGCACCCCAGTGCTTGTCAACCATTAACTTTGCAATCTTCTTTTGCTCATCTGTTCCGAGAACATGTGCAACCTGCGCAAATGCATAGCCAGATGCGTAGATGTGAATTGCAGGGTTTGAACCCAACACCATTTCAGCCATCGCCCAACGAACTGATGGAGGAACTTTCATTCCACCAAGTTCAACTGGTGCATCAAGACGCCACCATTCGCCATCAACATAGGCCTTGTATGACTTCTTAAAACTTTCCGGCAGCTTTACCTCACCGGTTGCCTTATTGAAATCTGTACCGATGCGATCGCCTTCAACAAAGGATGCTGCAAGATCGTTT
>CAYNYE010000029.1:5281-7463 GCA_964401345.1 uncultured Candidatus Planktophila sp. | reverse complement strand
CCATTGCGGTATCGCGATCGACCTCACCATAAGGATCGGTACCCATAACCTTTTCGCGACCCAATAGGTCAAAGAGGCAGAATTCAATGTCACGGAGATTTGCTATGTAATGGCTCATGGGTAAATAGTCCTACCCGCCAGTAACTTACGCAACCCTAATTGAGCGTGAGTTTTCAGGGCTGGGCTCGTATAGGCTCACGCCCGTGTTACTTAGCGATCGCGATATCCGCGCAGAGATAGCAGCTGGCCGAGTCGGCTGCGAGCCCTTCCATGAGGCGATGATCCAGCCATCATCTGTAGATGTGCGCCTGGACAAGTTCTTCCGTGTTTTTGAAAACCACAAGTACAGCGTGATCGATCCATCGATCGAACAACCTGAACTCACACGCGAGGTCGTTGCTGAAGGCGATGAACCATTTATCTTGCACCCAGGCGAATTCGTTTTAGCGAGCACCTATGAAGTAATCACTCTGCCTGATGACATCGCAGGACGTCTAGAAGGTAAATCTTCACTTGGACGCCTCGGCTTGCTCACACACAGCACCGCAGGATTTATCGATCCAGGATTTAGCGGTCACATCACCCTTGAACTTTCCAATGTTGCCAACCTTCCAGTGAAGTTATTTGCTGGAATGAAGATCGGCCAACTATGTCTCATCAAACTCTCATCACCTGCTGAGCATCCATACGGCAGCGAGAAGTACGGTTCACGTTATCAAGGACAGCGTGGACCAACTCCAAGCCGTTCATTCCTGAACTTCCACCGTTCCAAGATTAATTAGTCGTCGGAATAAACCGACAGAAAGCGCGGTTTAATTAGGTATGGAAATCATCATTGGTTTAGCAGTTGTTGCACTTATCGCTGTCTTTTTTATCTCTCAATACAACCGCCTGATTCGCTTAAACATCACAGTTGATGAAGCATGGGCACAGATTGAGGTTCAACTAAAGCGTCGCGCTGATTTAATCCCTAACTTGGTTGAAACCGTTAAGGGTTATGCAAAGCACGAGCAATCAACCTTTGATGCAGTAGTCGCTGCACGTGCAAAGGCAACAACCGCATCAACCGTTGCAGATACTGCAGCTGCTGATGGAATGTTGACCCAAGCACTTCGCGGATTGCTTGCTGTCGCAGAGGCGTATCCAGATCTGAAAGCATCTGCAAACTTCATGTCATTGCAAGAAGAGCTTGCAACAACTGAAAACAAGGTTGCTTTCTCACGTCAGTTCTACAATGACAATGTGCGCTCGCTCAACACCGCCGTAAAAACCATCCCAAGCAGCTTTTTTGCAGGCTTTGCGAAGGTAACAGAGCGCGAGTTCTATGAGGTTGAAGATCCACAAGATCGCAACGTTCCAAACGTTTCCTTTAACTAACAATGAACTTTAGAACGATGCAAGCGGCTAATCGCCGCAAAACAATTGGTCTGCTCATGGGTATGGGCGCATTGATGTGGGTTGTTGTTTATGCCGCCCTTACCTACTTTGGTGGAACCGGCGCAGGCATCGTTCCAATCGCAGTTGTTATCGCATTGATTTCAGTCTGGGGTTCGTACTACGGATCAGACAAATTAGTGTTGACGATGACGGGTGCGAAGTTAATTCAGGAATCAGATAATCCAAAGCTATTTAACTTGATTCAAGAGGTAACGATCGCATCAGGAATGCCGATGCCCAAGGTTGCAGTTGTTATTGATGATGCACCCAATGCTTTTGCAACGGGTCGTAACCCAGAACATGCATTGATTGCATTCACAACTGGAATCCTGGATGTCATGGATCGTGATCAACTGCAAGGTGTAATCGCACATGAAATGGCACACGTAGCTAACCGCGATACCTTGGTTAGTGCGGTTGCGGCAACAACCGCAGGCGCAATTGCGATCGTCTCTGACATGTTGACCCGCATGATGTTCTTTGGCGGTCGTCGTGATCGCGATAGCAACGCCAACCCAATCGCTTTGGTTATCTCACTTGTTATTTTGATTTTGGCACCACTTGCCGCCGTCATGTTGAAATCTGCAATCTCGCGAAAGCGTGAATCTTTAGCGGATGCGACCGCGGTTTCCTTTACACGTAACCCTGCAGGTTTGCGTTCAGCGCTTGAAGTTCTTGCCGCGGATTCAACTGTGGTGCAACAACGATCAACCGCGGTTGCACATATTTGGATTGAATCACCGCT
>CAYNYE010000029.1:0-5181 GCA_964401345.1 uncultured Candidatus Planktophila sp. | reverse complement strand
CTGTGGTGCAACAACGATCAACCGCGGTTGCACATATTTGGATTGAATCACCGCTGGATGCAAAATCGGTGTCAAAGATGTTCTCTACACATCCACCGATTCAGGAACGAATCGCCGTTTTGAAATCTATGGAGAAGCTCTAAAGAGCAAGGGATCTTTGAGCTAACCCTTGAAGTGCAGCGTAAAAGCTGCGCCTTTTCCTAGCTCTGACGCCACTGTTACCTCGCCCCCGTGGGCACGCATCACCGCATCAACAATGGAAAGCCCTAAACCGCTGCCATCCTTACTGTTGCGCTGGCGTGATGCATCTACACGGTAGAAACGTTCAAAGATTCGCGCTTGATCCTCAGCAGATAAACCAGGACCGTTATCGGCAACAGTTACAAATGAATCGCCACCTTCGGAATACGCAGAAACGGTGATCGCGGTGCCTGCAGGTGTGTGTGCACGTGCATTCGCCAAGAGATTAGTAACTACCTGATAAATCTTGTCTGCATCTCCCTTAGTCGCAACACCAGCAGAGATATTTGTTGAAATTACATGATCAGGTCCGGCAGCTTGTGCTGAAGTAACCGCTTCCTGCACAAGTTCACTTAAATTAACATCTGCAATAACAAGTTCACGTGATTGATCCATACGTGCAAGCATCAAGAGATCTTCAACTAAGTAACCCATACGCATCGATTCCTTTTCAATACGTGCGATTAACTCATTTGTTTTCTCTCCAGCAGGAACAGCGCCTTGGCGGTGAAGCTCTGCAAATCCACGGATCGCAGTCAATGGTGTGCGAAGCTCATGGCTGGCATCAGCAACAAAGCGACGCAGCTTATCTTCGCTGCGCGTGCGCGCTTCAAATGACTCTTCAATGCGGGAAAGCATCGTGTTGAGAGATGTACTCAAACGACCTACTTCAGTATCTGGTTCAAAGTTATCAAGACGAGCAGAGAGATCTCCCGCTGCAATCTTTTCTGCGGTCTCTTCAATCTTTTCTAATGGACGCATTCCGACTTTAATCACCTGACGCGAAGCAAAAGCGATAAACAACAACACCAAGCTTCCGATTAGTAAAAAGACGGTACCAATCTGACGTGTTGTTTTATCAAAGTCAGCTAATGATTGCGCAACGATTACAGATCCAAGTGATGAAGGTAAAACCGTTGTCGCTACCCGGAAATCAGAGCCAGGTGCTTCAATAGTAAAAGGTTTATTTCCATAGGCAGCCACCTGTCCCGGCAACAAACCCTTCACATAATCAGTGATTTGATTGGAGTTTAAGTCTCCTCCGATGCCACCGATCAAGTTTCCAAATGGATCCAAAACCGTTACAGAGATAGATGTTGGAACGCGATTAAGAGGTGTGGCAGCACGTGCGGGACGGTCATCATCGTCATCACGTTCAATTCCAGCTTGATCTAAACGTTGCGCAGTTCCACCAACAACACTGAGCAGTTGATCATCAACTTGATGAATTAAGTAGTTACGTAGAAGAGCTTGTGAACCAACACCTGCCCCAATAAACCCAATCGCAGAGAGAACCAAAACTCCGATCGTTAAACGATTTCGAAGACTTGCATTGGTCCAATCTGCGAAGTGGGTACGTAATCTCATTTCTTACTTAGGCGGCATCCGCAAACGGTAGCCAACTCCACGTACTGTGTGAATGAGTGGTGGATCAAAGGCATCGATCTTCTTACGTAGGTAAGAGATGTAAGTTTCAACAATTCCCATGTCACCACGGAAGTCGTACTGCCATACGTGATCAAGGATCTGTGCCTTGGATACAACGCGATCAGCATTAATAATTAAGTAACGCAGTAATGCAAACTCTGTTGGTGAAAGATCTAGTAACTCGCCAGCACGACGAACTTCATGAGTTGCCTCATCAAGTTCAAGATCGGCAAAGCGCATCTTTTCATCATCAATTTCAATCTGATCCACACCTGTGCGTCGGAGAAGTGCGCGCAAACGTGCAACAAGTTCCTCTAATGAAAATGGCTTAGTCATGTAATCATCGCCGCCAAGAGTTAAACCCTTGACCTTGTCATCCATGCCATCTTTAGCTGTCAGGAATAAAACTCCTGTATCAACACCTTCATTACGAATCTTCTTGCACACTTCAAAACCATCAAGATCAGGCAACATGACATCAAGAACCATTGCATGTGGCTTGAAATCTTCAGCTACACGGAGTGCTTCTGCACCATTGGCCGCAGTGCGGACATCAAAGCCCACAAAACGTAGGCTTGTAGAAATGAGCTCGCTGATGCTTGCTTCGTCATCAACGACGAGAATGCGCTGGCTGTTCTTTTCTAATGTGGTTGTCATGACTAGAGAATGCTCTCATAGTCTGAAAGTTTCCTGAGAATGGGTGGAAAGTACGCCCTGTTTTTATTTCTAGGCTTCTTTGACCGAGCGCAGAAGAACCTGCGCAACATCTAAGACTTCAACCGCAGACTCCTTGGCGTTCATTCCATCGCTGGTCATCACGCGGCAGAAAGGACAGGCCACGGCCAGTTCAGTCGCACCCGTTGCGATCGCCTCTTCAACACGGTTGATGTTGATGCGCGTACCAATCTTCTCTTCCATCCACATACGTCCACCACCGGCACCACAGCAGAATGAACGTTCCTTGTTACGTGGCATCTCAGTTAACTCAACACCAGTTGCTTCCAGAATTTCGCGTGGTGGTTGGTAGATCTCATTGTGACGACCCAAGTAGCAAGGATCATGGAAAGTCATTGCGGTGTGAGACATCTTGATTGGTAACAACTTCTTTTCACGCAGTAGCTGATTAAGCAACTGTGTGTGGTGAACCATTTCTAGTTCATACCCTTGTTGTCCGTAATCGCGACCAATTGTTGTAAAGCAATGTGGGCAGGTTACAACAACCTTCTTCTTACCCTTTGGTCGATCACCAAAAGTTTCCTTGAAGGTTTCAATGTTTTCACGAGAAAGAATTTGATACAGGAACTCATTACCAGCACGACGTGCAGGATCTCCCGTACAGGTTTCCTTCTTACCAAGAACTGCAAAGTTAACTCCAGCCATGTACAACAACTCTGCGACAGCTTTAGTTGTCTTCTTTGCGCGCTCTTCATATGCGCCTGCACAACCAACCCAGAACAAGTACTCAA
The DNA here is from genome assembly GCA_964401345.1 of uncultured Candidatus Planktophila sp. Classification (GTDB taxonomy): domain Bacteria; phylum Actinomycetota; class Actinomycetes; order Nanopelagicales; family Nanopelagicaceae; genus Planktophila. Next base: position 2,047 of record CAYNYE010000029.1, on the reverse strand, counting down.
CCTCTTCTGGTAGTTCACCTTCAACGACATTAATTGGGAAATCACATTCAGCGATCCACGCTTCACGATCGGAACGGTTAGCACCCCAAGGGTTACCCGCCTTCTCAAGGTTTCTAAATGTTCCACCAAGCTCTGATGGAAACTCTGATTCAACAAGAACTTGGAAGCGACGCATGTTGACGATGTGATCAACATGTTCAATATCTACTGGACACTCGTTGACGCACGCACCACAGGTTGTACATGACCACAAAACATCCAAGCTAATCGGTGAGTTTTCACCAACAAGTGCTTCATTCTCAACTGTTTTAGCAAAGGCGTGATCGCGCATAGCCATGATTAAAAGCTTTGGTGACAATGGTTTTTCGGTGTGCCAGGCAGGACACTGAGATTGGCAACGTCCACATTCAGTACATGTGGACATATCGAGCAGACCCTTCCAGGAAATATCTGCACGTGTTCCTAAACCAAAGACATCATCTTCCTTTGGATCTTCAAAGTTAATCTCTTCACCATGAGACATCATTACGGGCAATGCACCAAGTGATGACTTTCCATCAGCGTTGCGACGGAAGAAGATGTTGAATGGTGCCAAGAAGCGGTGCCAAGCAACACCCATCGTTAAGTTACTTGCGATAACAATGAACCAAGCCATCGAGCCAACGATCTTGATCGCGGCAACGATTTGAATCCAGTTTTCCAATTGACCAAGGGTCATTGACTTAAACATTGCAGCAATGAACCAGGTGGTGATGAAGTGACGGTTCCATGAAGTTTCTTCAGACAGCGCGCCTTCTAATCCGCGCAATGCGATCACACAGAAAACAATGAGCAAGATTGTGAACTCGACGTAATACGCCTTCTTATTTCCAGAACCAGCAAAACGTGAACGCTTGTTGGTGCGAAGCGTTACTTGGCGGATACCGATCAAAGCAACGATTCCGATACCGGTCGCCCATGCGATTAGTTCAGTGATGTACTCGTACACCCAGAAATGTCCGATGACCGGCAATGCAAAGTGCGGATTAATTAATTGACCGTAAGCGGTAATCAATGTTCCGAACAATGTGAAGAAACCGACCATGACAAACCAGTGCGCAAGGCCAACAACGGTGAAGTTGAACATCTTGGTGTGCCCAAAGATTTCACCAAAGGCCATCTTCAAACGCAGCTTCTTATCGTTGCCACGAGTTGAATCAGGTTGACCCTTCTTATAGATACCGATCAGCTTCTTGGTGCGAACAGCTAAAAGGGCGAGGGCGACAACGGTGATGCCATAGGACAGGCCTGCGAGTGCGAGGTTCATGGGGTAAGGCTAGTCAGGGGGTGCGGGAATAACCGAGTGGGTCCCAGTGTTATCCCTACTGAAACCTGAGTCGCGGCGACTCAACCTTTTGGGTAAGATCGACTCAGGTTCAACAGGCCTCGACCCTAAATCAGGCTCGAGAGAGAAGAAGGAGCACACATACATGGCTAGAGCAGTCGGAATCGACCTCGGTACAACCAACAGCTGCGTTTCCGTCCTCGAAGGTGGCGAGCCAACAGTTATCGCCAACGCGGAGGGCGCACGCACAACCCCATCAATCGTGGCATTCGCAAAGAATGGCGAAGTCCTCGTAGGTGAGGTCGCAAAGCGTCAATCAGTGACTAACGTCGAACGCACAATCCGTTCCGTTAAGCGTCACATGGGTACTAACTGGACTATCGACATCGATGGCAAGAAGTACACATCACAGGAAATTTCAGCACGCACACTACAAAAGTTAAAGCGTGATGCAGAGGCGTACCTAGGAGAAACAGTTACAGATGCAGTAATTACTGTTCCTGCTTACTTCAACGATGCGCAACGTCAAGCAACAAAGGAAGCTGGCGAGATCGCAGGACTTAATGTTCTACGTATCATCAACGAGCCAACCGCTGCGGCGCTCGCATATGGATTAGATAAGGCTGACAAGGAACAAACAATTCTTGTCTTCGACCTTGGTGGTGGAACATTTGACGTTTCACTTCTAGAAATCGGCGATGGTGTTGTTGAAGTTAAGGCAAC
>CAYNYE010000028.1:0-10275 GCA_964401345.1 uncultured Candidatus Planktophila sp. | reverse complement strand
GAGACCATCGCAGTTCCGATCATAAACTTATCGGCGACAGGATCTAGAAACTTTCCAAACTCCGTAATCGTTCCGCGGCTTCGTGCAAGCTTGCCATCTAAAACATCTGACATGCCAAGAGCGAAAAAAACACACCACGAAATGTACTGCCAGGTTGTGTCATCTCCCCCATTTTTGAACAAGGTGTAAGCACCGACTGGCACAAAAACCAATCGCATGACGGTAATGAAATTGGGAGTTATAAAGGCGGGCAACTTCATACTGGCTTTGCCACCAAATCTGCGCCCATCGAGTCAATCACCACAGCATCAACATACTGACCAACCGCGAAATCAGTACCAATAAAGGTGGTAGTTCCATCAACTTCTGGTCCTTGATGCGCGGCACGTCCCTCTTGAAGCTCTACATCCTCGATCAAGACACGAACATTTTCGCCAATCCGTGCCTGAGCACGTAGTGAAACCATCTCATCGGCAAGTGAAGATAATGTCTCAACCCGTTGTGCGATTACATCGACATCAACCTTGTCGGTTAGGTTGAGGGCTTCGGTGTTATCTTCATCTGAGTATCCAAATACCCCAACGGCATCTAGCTTTGCCTGAGTAATAAAGTTTGCGAGATCATCGAAATCCTCTTGAGTTTCACCTGGAAAGCCAACAATAAAGTTGGATCTGATTCCGGCCTCTGGTGACAAGGCACGGATTTGGTTAATCAAATGTAAGAATTTTTCAGTGTCTCCAAATCGGCGCATGCGGCGCAAAACCGTTGGGCTTGTGTGCTGGAATGAAAGATCAAAGTATGGGGCGGTCTTATCTGTTGCGATCATGGCCTGCAACAAGGTTGGTCGCATTTCAGCAGGTTGCAGATATGAAAGACGAACTCTTTCAACGCCTGGTAACGCCGCTATTTCAGGCAGGATCTTTTCCATCAATTGAAGATCGCCTAAATCTTTTCCATATGATGTTGTATTTTCACTGACAAGGAACATCTCCGAAACGCCATTTTCAGCGAGCCAACGCGCCTCATTAATAATTTCAGTGGGACGACGAGAGATAAATGAACCGCGGAAGTATGGGATTGCACAGAATGAACAACGTCGATCGCATCCTGATGCGATCTTTAATGGTGCCCATGGGGCGGTTCCTAAACGCTTACGAGAAAACTCTTCTTCTTGTCGAGCATCTGCTCGCTCGGCAGGTGCGATTGGAAGCAAGGCGCGACGATCACGAGGAACATGAGCTTTATGTGATTCACCTGCAACAATTGATTGCAAGCGAGCTGAGATATCTTTGTAATCATCAAAACCTAGAATTGCATCGGCTTCAGGCAAAGCCTCAGCTAATTCATTTCCGTATCGTTCCGCCATACAGCCGACTGCAACAACTGCTCGGGTTGTTCCATGGCCTTTGAGGGAATTAGCCTCGAGCAGGGCATCGACAGAGTCCTTTTTCGCTGATTCGATGAAGCCACATGTGTTTACCAGGGCGACTTCAGCTGATTCAACATCATCAACAAGGGTCCAGCCATCGGCGGCTAATCGACCAGCCAGCTCTTCGGAATCTACTTCATTACGTGCGCACCCTAAAGTGACAACTGCAACTGTGCGCTTCATTTGCACAATCTTACAGTGCTACGGGCTATTAGGAATCTACTCCGTACGACACGCTAACAACTTGGCCATCAAGACCTAGAGAATCGATCTTTTTCCCATTTACGGAGAGATCTACTCCCCCAGCATTGCCAACTTTAAGATTTAGTTGTTGGTCGCTGGTAAATGTCTTAGTACTACCTGCAGCGATTTGTCCGCTAAACAAGGTTCTACCTGTTGCATCAGAAACAAAGAGCCAACTCTTTGCACGGGTAGCTGAAATAACAATCTCTACTCCCTGCCCCGTTGAAATTGTTGGCGCATCATCTGGAACTACCTCTTCTACAGGTGTTGCTTCGGGAGTCGCCTCTGGTGACTGCGTTGGAGCTGTGGTTTCTTCAATTAAGGCAGGAATATCTGGTGTTGAGTTATTGGACACAATTATCTGTGCAAGGCCTGCGACAAACAGCGAGGCAACAGAAATTGTCACTAAAGCTTTCCAGGAGACTTTGCGCGTTTGACTCGGTTCGCGCATGACGTTGGTTTCAACCAAAAGATCTTGCATCGAACGATCTACATGCATTTGCTCATCTTCAAATGCTGTTATGAAAACCTGCGGGTCGAGATTCAGCTTGGTTGCAATATTTCTAATGTGCCCACGTGCATATGTGTCGCCACCACACTGTGAAAAATTATTGGCTTCCATTTCGCGAATTAACGGCCCACGAATATTTGTGGCTGCCGAGAGTTCATCGATGCTAAGGCCAGCATCCTTACGCGCCTTAGAAATCATTGAGCCTAGCGACATGAAACTTCCTCAATACAGCCAATGGGTAGGGATTAAGTGTAAGTCGTGAACGGTCAGGGTGACTAGGTATGAGAGTGATGAATAGGGGTGAAACTCACCCCACCCCGCTTAACTCAGCGAAGGTTAGTAGTCGCGAAGCGTGGCGAGAACTGAATCGAGTTCATCAGGCTTAACCATAACGGTGCGAGCCTTTGAGCCTTCTGATGGACCAACAATCCCTCGTGACTCCATTAGATCCATTAAACGTCCAGCCTTTGCAAAACCAACACGAAGTTTTCTTTGCAGCATTGATGTTGAACCAAACTGAGTTCCAACAACTAGTTCGACTGCCTGACACAAGATATCGAGATCATCACCGATTTCCTTGTCAACCATTTTCATTTGATTGACTGGTGCAGTTACATCATCTCGGTAGCGCGGCTTCAGTTGCTTCTTAACATGAGTTGTTACCGCTTCGATTTCTCGTTCAGAAACGTAGGCACCCTGAATTCTTATTGCTCGGCTTGCACCCATTGGAATAAAGAGACCATCACCCTGTCCAACTAATTTTTCAGCACCAGGGCTATCTAGAATGACGCGGCTATCTGCTAGCGAGCTAGTTGCGAATGAAAGACGCGAAGGAACGTTTGCTTTGATCAAACCTGTCACAACATCTACAGATGGGCGCTGCGTTGCAAGTACCAGGTGAATTCCTGCAGAACGAGCAAGTTGAGTAATTCTTACGACTGATTCTTCAACCTCTTTAGCTGCAACCATCATCAAATCCGCAAGCTCATCAATGATGACCAAGAGATAGGGGTAAGGCTCTACAGTTCTATCGCTACCTTCAGGAACCGTGACCTTTCCTGCTCTCACAGCTTTATTGAAATCATCAATGTGCCTAAAGCCAAAGGTTGAAAGGTCTTCATAACGAAGATCCATCTCTCGAACCACCCAAGTCAATGCATCTGCAGCCTTCTTTGGATTGGTAATAATCGGAGTGATCAAATGCGGAATACCTTCGTATGCGGTTAACTCAACTCGTTTTGGATCAATAAGAACTAAACGCACATCATCAGGAGTTGAGCGCATCAAAATAGATGTAATCATCGAATTGATCATCGAAGATTTTCCGGCGCCAGTTGCACCCGCAACCAAAAGGTGTGGCATCTTGGCTAGGTTTGCACAGACAAAGTTGCCTTCCACATCCTTACCAAGCGCGACAAGCATGGGATGTAAATCCTGGCCAGCAACGGTTGAGCGTAAAACATCTCCCAAGGCGACGATTTCGCGATCCGTATTTGGAATCTCAATACCTACTGCAGACTTACCAGGGATCGGCGAAAGAATTCGGACATCGCTACTTGCAACTGCATAGGAAATATTCTTGGCAAGCGCAGTAATTCTTTCAACCTTTACCGCATTACCAAGCTCTACCTCATATCGAGTAACTGTTGGTCCACGCATAAACCCAGTGACCTTGGCATCGATCTCAAACTGCAAGAAGACTTCAGTCAAAGCTGCAACTACTAAGTCATTTGCCTTGCTCTTGGCTTTAGCGGCAGGACCTGCACGCAAAATATCTGGCGCTGGAAGCTCATACTTAACATCAGCGGTTAATAACAACTGTTCTGGACGCTTCACTGCCACGGTGCTTTCATTTGCATGGGCAACCGGAGCTAGGGATTCTTCAACAGGAAATTCCTCGTCAAAACTTTCCTCGTCTAGCTCTTCCTCTTCTTCATCAGCGGGAAGGTTCCATTCGGCCACGACTGGTGATTCAAATGGAGGCGTATCAGTTACCTCGAAATCTTCAACTAACTTTTCCGTACGTTCTGGTCGCTTTGACCATAACCATGTACTAGCTGTTGCGATTCGTGCAAAAACCTCGTTGACAGGAGTAGCGGTAATTACCAACACGCCAAAGACAAAAATAATCAGTAGAACCGGATAGGCCAACACAGAGGTCATGAGATTCACCAACGGTGTTGAAACGCCATAACCCAACCATCCACCGCCGTGACGCATTGCTGTTGCCCCGGTTCCAACAGATCCATTGAGTAGATGGGCAAGCCCTGTCGATGAAAGTAACAGAGCAAAGGTTCCAACGATGATGCGACCGGTTGCCTTTGAATCCTCTGGAACTCTAAACAATCTGAAAGCAAAGTACATAAGAACAACTGGTGCAAAGAATCCAATGCGACCAAATGCGCCATAAATTACGGAATACACCGCACGACCAACGAGGTTGTCGGCGTTAAACCAGGTTCCAGCGGTCGCTATGAGGGCCAGAATCAAAACAAGAAAAGCAACACCATCTCTTTGGTGCGCAGGATCGAGATCACGCGCGCCGCGCGCCAAGAAGCGAACGCTACTTCCCAAAGATTTTGCAATAAAACGCCAGGTAGATGAAAGGCCGCGACCTAGAGCTCCACTTACCGCTCCGGTCTTGCTTTTTGCCTTTTTTCTTTTAGCCACACGCCCGATCGTAAAGGGTCGGCAATTTCTTACCTACTAGGCGCGCCGTTCTTTAAACTTCAATAACCACAGGAACAATCATCGGCTTCCGTCGATGCTCTCCCCCAACCCAGCCACCAATAGTTTTTCTTACGATCTGCGACAGCTGATGTGTTCCATTATTTCCATCAGCAACAGCGATTGCCAACGCCTTTTCTATTCGCGTCTTGACCTCATCAAACATTGCCACATCCTCATTAAAGCCACGAGCATGAATATCTGGCCCTGCAACGATTTTGCCGCTTTGAGAATCTACAACTACGACACATGAGATGAAGCCTTCTTCTCCAAGGATTCGACGATCCTTCAGAGAACTTTCGGTGATGTCACCAATGCTTTGCCCATCAACAAAGACAAAACCAACTGGAATTGCTCCAACAATTTCTGCTTCGTGATCGATCAAATCAATCACAACGCCATTATCAACAATAAAAGTATTTCCGCGAGGGACTCCGGATTGAATCGCAAGTTCGGCGTTGGCTTTCAGATGTCGCCATTCTCCATGAATTGGCATCACAAACTTTGGCTTCACAATGTTGTAGCAGTACAACAATTCTCCAGCTGCAGCGTGCCCAGAAACATGCACCATGGCATTGGCCTTATGAACTACCTTAGCGCCGAACCTAGTCAATTCGTTTATAACTCTAAAGACAGAGTTCTCGTTACCTGGAATCAATGAAGATGCCAAAATAACTGTGTCGCCCTCACCTACACGGATTTGGTGATCGCCATTTGCCATGCGTGACAATGCCGCCATTGGCTCGCCTTGAGATCCAGTGCAAATCAAAACAACATTGTCGTCATACTGATCCAAATCTTTGGCATCAATAACTAGATCTGCAGGAACATGGAGGTAGCCCATATCTTCGGCGATCTTCATATTGCGGACCATCGAACGACCGATGAAAACAACTTTACGGCCATGTTGGGCTGCAATATCAATTACTTGTTGAACACGGTGCACATGTGAAGAAAATGAGGCAACGATGACACGGCGTCTGGTTGAAGAGATCACTCGATTAAGCGCAGGCATGATCTCTCGCTCAGATGGAGTAAAGCCTGGAATATCCGCGTTAGTGGAATCGACCATGAAAAGATCGACGCCTTGTTCGCCTAAGCGCGCAAAAGTTCTTAAATCTGTAATGCGACCATCTAATGGAAGTTGATCCATCTTAAAGTCACCAGTTGCAAGAACTCGTCCGGCATCAGTATTGATAACTACCGCTAATGCATCTGGGATCGAGTGATTAACTGCGACAAACTCCAAAGTAAATGGGCCAATGTCTTCTGTTCCACCTTCGCGGACTTCGCGAGTAAGTGGAGAAATTCTGTGCTCCTTGAGTTTTGCAGTGATCAAGGCGAGGGTTAACGCCGATCCATAAATCGCAATATCACCACGTTCACGCAGTAAGTATGGAACCGCTCCAATGTGGTCCTCATGTCCATGCGTTAAGAAGATTCCAACAACATCATGTAGACGATCTCTGATGTAGGAAAAATCAGGCAAAATAAGATCGATTCCAGGCTGGTTTTCTTCGGGGAATAAAACACCGCAATCGACAATAAGTAACTTTGATTTGTATTCAAAGACCGTCATGTTACGGCCGATTTCAGTTAATCCACCCAATGCAACAATTCGCAACCCGCCATCAACTAAAGCGGGCGGAGTGCTTAGATGTGGGTGTGGATGATTCATTAGTTAATTGCGACGCCACCAGCGCGCAGATCTTCACGCAACTGCGCGATCTGTGCCTCTGTTGCATCGACGAGTGGAAGACGAGTATGGCCGCCAGGTAGGCCCATCAGCGTAAGCGCCGCCTTGGTGAGAATTGCACCTTGGGTACGGAAGGTACCGGTGTAAACAGGTAGAAGTTTCTGATGAATCTCTAACGCGCGTGCGGAGTTACCCGCAAACCAAGCATCTAATAATTCACGCAAATCTTTACCGACTGTGTGACCACAAACAGATACAAAACCAACAGCACCCACCGACAACAATGGAAGGTTGAGAATGTCATCTCCTGAATAAACAGGAATTCCGCAACGCTTGATTACCCAAGAGGTTGATGCAACATCTCCCTTGGCATCTTTCAAAGCAACAATCTGTGGGTGTTCAGATAGACGCACAATGGTGTCGGGTTCAATTGGAACTCCGGTGCGTCCTGGAATGTCATAAATCATTACTGGAAGATCAGTTGCATCAGCAACAGCTCTGAAGTGAGCTTCGATTCCTGTTTGAGGTGGTTTGTTGTAATAAGGCGTTACAACGAGCAATCCATCTGCACCGGCGTTCTCAGTTCTCTTGGCTTGATTGATTGAGTACTCAGTTTCATTATCGCCTGCACCAGATAGCACGGTGATCTTTGGTCCAACGGTGTTACGAACAACACGGATGATCTCCTCTTTTTCAGAGGATTTGGTTGTTGGAGCCTCACCGGTAGTTCCATTAACGACAATTCCATCATGACCATTTGCAACCAAATGTGCTGCAAGGGTTTCAATGCCGGCCCAATCGATCGCCCCATCTTTTGTGAAGGGGGTGACCATTGCCGTCAGAAGACGTCCAAATGGAGCAGCCGTTGTCATGCGCCGAACTCTACCCGTATTAAGGGGCGACTCGTCCAGACTTCTCAAAGGCTGCGTATGTGAGCGGCATTAATTTCGCAAATTCCGCCTCCATTTTCTCTGCAACCATCTCTATTTCACGTTGAGGGTAGCTTGGGAAGTGGGAGCCTTCTCGGCCGGTACGTAGAGATAGGAAGTTCATCAGAGCGCGAGCGTTCATAGTTACATACATTGATGAGTATGTAGCAACTGGCAATACTGCGCGAGCTACTTCACGTGCAACGCCAGCTTCGAGCATCTTCACATAGCTCTCATAAGCGATTACATACGCCGCCTTCATAGATTCAACAGTTAGATCAAACTGTTCTTTAGTTCCATCGACAAATGTATATGCGCCGGTCTTTCCAACTTGAACTAACTTACGTTCTGCAGATGGAATATAAAACACTGGCTTCAATTCACGGTAACGACCACTCTCTTCATTGTAGGAAGCGATGCGATGGCGCATAAATTCGCGGAAAACAAAGATTGGTGCCGAGATAAAGAAGGTCATTGATGTGTGCTCAAAAGGTGAACCATGACGTTCACGTGCAAGGTAGTTGATCAATCCTGCAGAACGAGCTGGATCTTCGCCAATCTCATCCATTGATTGCTCACCAGCGGTTGAAACACGTGCTGCCCAAATAACATCTGCATCACTTGCACTGGCTTTAACTAACTCAACAGTTACATCATCGCGGTAAATAATCTCTTCACTCATAGCCGCACCCTATCTTTGCGCCCCTATCGGCTCATGGATTTATACGGCACAATAGGCGCGTGTCCACAGTTTCCTCCACCACATTCAGGGATTCCATGAGTGTTTCCTTCACTGTCGGGGCGTATGGGGTGGCATTCGGGGCAGCTTCGGTGGCCAATGGATTTTCTGTTCTTCAGAGCTGCCTTCTGTCACTACTTACATTTTCGGGTGCATCACAGTTTGCAGTAATCGGCGTTATTGGTGCTGGAGGTTCAGCCATTAGTGGCATCGCAACCGCTTCGCTCTTGGGTATTCGAAATACTCTGTATGGAGTGATCATGGCTCCGCGCTTGCGAGTTAAAGGCTTAAAGAGAGTTATTGCTGCACAAGTAACGATCGATGAATCAACCGGAGTCGCATTAGGGCAAGAGCCACGAGGCGTTGATGCAATGCGAAAAGGTTTTTGGTACACCGGTATTGGTGTTTTCGTTTTTTGGAACCTCTTCACACTAGCCGGAGCACTTGGGGCCCAAGCTATGGGAGATATTCGCGCCTTTGGTCTGGATTCAGCTGTGCCCGCTGCATTTCTTGGTTTGGTGTGGCCGCGTTTGACTGGGAATTTTGAAAGAGCGTTAGCGGTAGGTTGTGCCCTCTTTGCAATTGCAATGACCCCAGTACTGCCTGCAGGTCTTCCAATAATTGCTACCGCATTTATTGCGATTGCAGTTGGTTTAAAGCGATGAGTATTTTCTGGATCGCGACCATTGGCACAAGCCTTATAGCTTTTCTACTGAAGTTCTCGGGACATTCCGTGCCGGAGCGCTGGCTATCGCATCCTAAGATTCAAAAGATCAATGCTTTGATTCCAATAGCCTTGCTGAGTGCACTTGTTGCTGTTCAAACATTTTCCGAGAAATCGCAGCTAATGTTTGATCAACGCTTAGTCGGACTAATGGTCGCAATCGTCGCGTTACTTCTCAAAGCGCCATTCCCAGTTGTGGTGCTTTCGGCTGCTTTATCATCGGCAGCGGTTTACAACTGGCTTTAGATAATTCCTAGGGATTGCAGTTTTGCCTTTAGATCGTTATCTGATGGCTCGGTTAAGTGGGTTCCATCAGAGAAAACAATTACCGGAATTGATTTAGCTCCGCCATTGATTTCAATGACCTTGTCCGCAGCGGTTACATCTGCATCGGTATCAATTTTCGTGTACTCAACATTGAGCTCTTTCAACAGTCGCTCTGATCTACGGCAATCTCCGCACCAATCGGCACCATACATAGTAATTTGATCTTTAGACATTTATTGCTCCTTACATGAATTTGTCGAGGCCATGAGTTAGGCCAGGAGTGTTTACAATCTTGCGTACGCCAAGAATTACTCCTGGCATAAATCCTGCACGGTCAATTGAATCGTGACGAATAGTTAAGGTCTCCCCTAATCCACCAAATAAAACTTCTTGATGTGCAACAAGTCCACGAGCTCGAACTGAGTGGACAGGAATACCTGCAACTAATGCTCCGCGTGCGCCATCTATTGCGGTGGTTGTCGCATCTGGCATCGCGCCTAGTCCTGCATCTTTACGGGCAGCTGCCATTAGTTCGGCGGTATGTGCAGCCGTTCCTGATGGGGCATCCACCTTTGCGGGATGGTGTAATTCAATAACTTCTGCCGATTCAAAGTAACGCGCAGCTTTTGCCGCAAACTCCATCATCAATACGGCACCGATTGCAAAGTTAGGAGCAATAAGCACGCCAACTGATGGGTTTTGCGCCAACCAAGCTTTAACCGTCGCCAGCTTGGCATCATCAAAACCAGTTGTTCCAACTACAACATTCATTCCATTATCAATCAGAAACTCAAGGTTAGCCATGACGCTATCTGGAGTTGTGAAATCGACAACTACATGCGCAGCAGAACCTTTGAGTTGCTCAAGTGAGTCACCCATATCCAGGGCTGCAACAAGTGCTAAACCTTCAGCGGCTTCAACTGCCTTTACAACCTCTGAACCCATTCGACCACGAGCACCTAAGACGGCAACATTGATCATTTACTTAACACCTTCTCAAACTTTGACTC
>CAYNYE010000027.1:0-10319 GCA_964401345.1 uncultured Candidatus Planktophila sp. | reverse complement strand
GCCCATGATTGCAAAATCTTTTTTGTTTCTAATGGGTGAGCGTTTGTTGTGAAATCTAAATCATTTCCTAAGCGACCTAAGATCGCATCGCGTACAGGTCCGCCGACTAGCGCCAAGGTGAAACCTTTGGCCTTGAAGGCTTGGGCAAGGGAGCTTGCTAGCGGAGCGCGTTCAATCAATGAACGGATCGCTAACTCACCTGCCGCGCCTAATGCGTTACTCACAATAAGTAAGGTTAAAGCACTATCCTTGCTTCATGATCCCGGCACCTGGTGCGGGCAGCGAAGGCACGAAGAAAAAACGGAAGCGCAAGCGTTCCGGTAACCGCGGCCCACAACCACAGACTCAAACGACTCCTAATAAGGGTCCTCACGTAAAGCGCCCGTATGCAAAGCGCGTTGATGAGGTTAGTGCTGGCGGTTTAGTAATCGATTCCACTGGCACCAAGGGATTATTGATCGGTCGCTACGACCACAAGGATGCAACAGGCAAGCGAGTGTTGTGGTCCCTGCCAAAGGGTCACATCGAAGAGGGTGAAACCCCAGAACAAGCTGCGATTCGTGAGGTAGCAGAAGAAACTGGAATTACATCAAGCATTACAAAATCTTTAGGCATCATCGATTTTTGGTTTATGGCTGGTGGAAAACGAATTCATAAAACTGTTCATCACTTTATGTTTACTGAAGTCGGCGGTGTTTTAGCTGCGCAGGAAAGTGAAGTTGATGAGGTTTCATGGTTTCCACTTGAAGAGATCGTGGATCGACTTGCTTATCCCGATGAGAAAAAGTTGATTGCACGCAGTGCGGAGCTAACCCCATGAAGAAATTAGCGGTGTTAATTGTTTCTGCGCTTGTGTTATTGATGATGCCTCAAGCGGTGGCCGCAAACACAGTTATTCGAATTACTGCGCCACTTCACCAAACCTTTACAGGTGAGTTTCGAAATGATGATTTAGCTCAACTGTTAACACCATCAGGAGATTTAGGTTTAAAGGTTTTTCAACCGATCGCAAAAAATCGCACATGGGTTATTGATCCAGCTTTAGTTGATGAAGTCATTTTGATGGCAAATGAGTACACATTGGCAACTGAGGCAGAACCTGCAGGTAAAGAGATTGCATCAATGTGGTTAACACAATTGAAGCGCGTCACCGCTGGAAATGATGTTGTCGCTCTTGCTTATGGAAATCCCGATGTTGCACTTGCAAAGCGTTTAGCGCCAAGTGAGTTAAAAAATTATTATGTTTACGGTCAGAATCGTTTGCAGTTGGCACTTGGTCGAATTGTCCGAAGCGAGCCAGGGGTTAAGTGGAGCGTAGGAAAATCAGGGTTAAGCAACCCTTTACGCAAGAGTTATAGTGAAAATCGCAAAGCTTTAACCCGTTTATCTCGGGTTGTAGATACCCCCGAATTGATCCACTTAAGAGCGCGTTTAGCTCAATTGTTGTCGCCAACACTTGATAAAGACTCTCGCGAATACTTTTCATATAGCGCAACCGCAGCGGTCAAAGACATGGTTCGTAAACTTCGAATAAATAGCGGTAAGTACCAAATCACAACATCTTCGGTAAAACTTCCTGTAACTGTTATTAACGAATTTGCTGTTGATGTCACCGTTGATATTGCAATGATTCCAATCAACTCACGTGTGATTGTTGGAAGCTTTGATGATGTTGTTATACCTGCTAACTCAAAGAAACAGCTAGAGATGCAGGTTGATGTCATTGCGCCAGGCCAGACAACTGTCTCGGCTTTGATCACTGGTACAGAAGATGACAACGAGGTTGTACCTGAAGCTTTGTTAACTTTAAATTCAACTGTTATTGATTCACGGGTGACCTGGTTTACCACCGGTTCAGCCATACTGTTGTTATTAGCGGCGGTTGCCCAAAGTGTGCGTCGAGTGCGAAGGAGAGTTAAATGAAATCTAATGAGCTCTTCCGTGCCTCGGGAATCATGGCGCTTGGAACAATAATCTCGCGCATCACAGGTTTTATCCGCGGAATTTTGATTGTTGCGGTTTTAGGTACAGCGTTGCTTGCAGATACTTACAATGTTGCAAACACAATGCCAAACATTTTGTACAACTTACTTGTTGGTGGCGCACTCACTGCGATCTTTATTCCACAACTAGTTCGATCCTTTGAGCATGATGATGGTGGAGATGGTTTTGCATCACGCTTAATTACAACAATCTCTTTAATTCTTCTGGTGTTGGTAACACTTGGAATGTTCTTTGCACCTGCATTGGTGCGTTTGTATGCACCAGAGTTTTTCACTCCGGGTTTTGAAACTGAGCAAGAGATTGCAATCGCCTTCACTCGTTACTGTTTGCCGCAGATCTTCTTCTTAGGTTTGTTTACGATGTTGGGCCAGGTAGCTAACGCCCGAGGCTCTTTCGGTCCCCTTATGTGGGCGCCAATTGCCAATAACCTGGTTGGAATTGTGCTCTTTGGCGGGTTCTTGCTGGTGTCTCCAGGCGTAAACATCTCAAATATCACGCCGTTGCAGGTGCAGATTTTGGGCTGGGGAACGACCTTAAGTGTTGTTGTTCAAGCCTTGGTTTTAGTGCCGGTTGTAAAGCGTTTGGGAATCACAATCAAGCCAAAGTTAGGGCTTGAAGGCTTAGGTAAGTCGTTTAATTTGGCGGGGTGGACATTAATTTATGTCCTGATTTCACAGCTTGGTTATTTAGTAACGGTCAACGTTGCAACATCTGCCGCCGTACGAAGCGCGCAAGAGGGAATTACAACAGGTGTTGGTTACACACCATATACATATGCTTACTTTGTAATGTTGTTGCCGTATTCAATCGTCACGATTTCAATCATTACCGCAATCTTGCCGCATATTTCTAAGTTAGCACTGGATGGAAAGCGGGAAGAAGTCAAAGCACAACTGATCCGAGCGATTCGTTTGGTTGGTGTAATTACAATTCCTAGTGCAGTTGCTTTCTTGCTCTTTGGTTCTTTAATTACCGAAGTTATTTTCATTGGTATTCCAGTTGAAGATTCTCGCTACATTGGACATGTTTTGTCAGCGCTTAGCTTTGGTCTGGTTGCATTCTCAATCAACTTAATTTTGATTCGTGGATTTAATGCATTTGAAGATACGCGTACACAGGTAGTTTCAATCTTGATCATCAATATTATTTCTGTAGCACTTTCTTACTTCTTTTTGTACTTCTTGAAGAATCAGTGGGTCACAGTTGGTTTAGGTGTTGCATTCTCATTTAGTTACCTTGTTGGATTACTTGTCACCCTTGGTTTATTGAAAAAGCACACTGGAAAGTTAGCTGTGCGGGAGTTTCTTGCTCAACATATGCGTTTATTGACCGCATCGTTGCTTGTAATGCTTCCATTGTTTGCAATGGTGGAGTACATCGCATGGGTTGGTGCTGAACTTTCACAAGCTGCACGTGCAGGTGAACTGCTACTTGTGATGGTCATCGCATTCTTTGGCTATATCTTCGCCGCAAAGGCGCTCAAGGTTGAGGAGATCTCCATGATCCGCCACCTGGGCAGTTCAATCTCGCGCCGTTCAACAAAACCAGAAGAAAACCATTAGATTTCGGGGTCTAAGGAGCACACATGAGTGAAGTAAGAAATGTCGTAATTGTTGGATCAGGTCCAGCCGGGTACACCGCTGCGATCTACGCTGCTCGCGCGCAGTTAGATCCAATTATCTATGAAGGTTCGGTCACCGCAGGTGGCGCACTCATGAACACAACCGAGGTTGAAAACTTTCCAGGGTTTACCGATGGAGTTATGGGACCAGATCTCATGGACAACATGCGTAAGCAGGCAAAGCGTTTTGGTGCTGAGTTAATCACCGATGACATCGTTGAAATGGATTTAACTGGCGATATCAAAGTATTGAAGGATGGTTCTGGAAATACTGTTAAAGCCAAGGCGGTCATCCTTGCTACCGGTAGCGCATACCGTGAAATTGGTTTAGAGAATGAAAAGCGTTTGTCGGGCCATGGAGTTTCGTGGTGTGCAACTTGCGATGGTTTCTTCTTCCGTGGACAAACAATTGCTGTTGTTGGTGGCGGAGATAGCGCAGTTGAAGAGGCTACTTTCTTAACTCGCTTTGCAGACAAGGTTGTTTTGATTCATCGTCGCGACACCTTACGTGCATCAAAGATTATGGCCGATCGCGCAAAGGCAAATCCAAAGATTGAGTTCTTATGGAACACCGAAGTTATTGATGTGTTGGGTGCTGACAAGGTTGAAGGATTAAAGCTGCGCAATACAGTTGATGGTTCTGAATCAGAGCGCGCATTTACAGGTTTGTTTGTTGCGATCGGACATATTCCGCGCAGCGAGTTAATTACAGGACAGATTGATTTAGATAATGAAGGTTATGTAATTTGCGAAGGTCGTTCTACACGCACCAACCAAAAGGGTGTATTTGCATGTGGCGATCTAGTGGATCACACATACCGTCAAGCGATTACAGCTGCCGGTTCTGGTTGCGCAGCTGCATTGGATGCAGAAAAGTTTTTGGCTCACTAAGGTATTAACAACAACGAAAAGAGGAGTACGACGATGGCAACTAGCAAAGTAACGACAGCGACCTTCGATGCAGAGGTTCTTAAGAGCAGCACCCCTGTTTTGGTTGATTTTTGGGCTGAATGGTGTGGCCCATGCCGTGCAGTTGGTCCAATCCTTGAAGATATTTCAGATGAGTACGGCTCAAAGATCAAGATCGTAAAGCTCAACACAGATGAAGAGTCAGCGATTGCGATCAAGTATGGAATCACATCGATTCCAACAATGAATGTGTATGTCAATGGTGAGGTTGTAAAGACAATCGTTGGTGCAAAGCCAAAGCCAGCGCTATTGAAGGAGCTAGAAAGCTTCCTCGCATAACTTCATGTCAGATTTAACCGAGTCGGAGATCCGCTCATTTCAACAAGCCCGTGGCCTTGATGTCACGGGTTTTGTTGATGCGGTCACAGCGCGTGCCTTAGAGGAAGCGCGTTGGAAACTTGGTGATCGTTCTTTATATCTTCAAGAATCACCGTTGATGCGTGGTGATGATGTTGCAGCGTTACAAGCCCGTTTAACTGAAATGGGTTTTGATTGCGGACGGGTGGATGGAATTTACGGTCCGCGTACTGAATCCGCGGTAAAAGAATTCCAGAAATCTGTAGGAACTACAGTAGATGGAAAGTGTGGACCAGCGACAATCATCGCGTTGATCCGTTTAACAAAGATTGTCTCTGGGGGAGCGCCATCAGCGCTGCGACAGACTGCAACACAACAAAGTCGTGGACCAGCACTTGCTAACAAGGTAATTGTTTTGAACCCAGATGGTGATGATCAACTTGTTTACGATGTTGCGGTTCGTACTGAAGGTCGTTTGCTTGCATTGGGTGCATCGGTTTTCCTGACTCGTGGTGCAACCAATAATCCATCAGAGCATGATCGAATTGAATTTAGTAATAAGAGCAATGCGGATTTGATGATTTCATTAAATACAGATTCATATCCAAATGAAAAAGCACATGGCGCGGCAACTTATTTTTATGGAAGTGATGCACATGGAGTTCATTCAATTGTTGGAGAACGTTTTGCATCTTTAGTTCAGCGAGAAATCTGCGCCCGTACCGACCTAACTAACTGCCGAATCCATGCAAAAACATGGGATTTGTTGCGTTTAACCACTGCACCTACGGTGCGTATTGATTTGGGGTACACCAGTAATCCAGGTGATAGTTCGCGTTTGAATCGTCCAGATTTCCGTGATGTCATCGCTGAGGCCTTGGTTATCGCAATTCAACGCCTGTACTTAGCTGCTGAAGATGATGCAAAAACAGGAACTTTGAGAATTTCTGATCTTCGTAAAGCGGGCATTCGCCGCTAAATAACACTCAAGTAAAGCCTTGAGTATGGGAGACTTACGACATGTCCGATATCACGCAGCGTTTCTCGACAGGTGCTCCACAAAATCTTGAACAAAGATTTGCATCTCGAGCCGCACACATGAAGCCAAGTGAGATTCGCTCGCTTTTTGCTGTTGCATCGCGACCAGAGATTGTTTCTCTTGCAGGTGGAATGCCAAATCTTTCTGCACTTCCAATGGGAATGATGGCAGATGTTGTTAACAATTTAGTTCGTGAAAATGGACAGGAAGCGTTGCAGTATGGCAATGGTCAAGGACACCCAAAGTTGCGCGAACAGATTTGTGAAGTTATGGCGCTTGAAGGAATTCGCGCAAACCCTGATGATGTTTTAGTTACAACAGGTTCACAACAGGCGTTAGACCTTATTTCACGTATCTTTTTAGATCCGAATGATGTTGTACTTGCAGAAGCTCCTTCATATGTTGGAGCACTTGGTACTTTTCATCAATATGAAGCATCGGTTGTGCATGTTGAAACCGATGAAAATGGTTTAGTTCCATCTGCTCTGCAGGAAGCGATCAAAACAGTACGTGCAGCAGGTCGAAAGATTAAGTTTCTCTACACAATTCCTAATTACCAAAACCCGAGTGGTGTTTTATTGCCAGCATCTCGCCGTACAGAGATTTTGAATATCTGTCGCGAAGCTGGAATTTTCGTTGTTGAAGATAACCCGTACGGTTTGTTGGGCTTTGATAAGCCATCACCTAATGCGATGCGTGCGGAAGATTCAGAGAATGTCATCTATTTAGGCTCATTTTCAAAGACAATCGCACCAGGATTACGTGTGGGCTGGGCGTTAGTTCCGCCGTCATTGAAGGAAAAACTGGTTATCGCCAGTGAATCCTCGATCTTGTGCCCGTCAAACTTCACACAGTTAACGATCTCTAACTATTTGGCGGATCAGCCATGGCGCGATCAAATCGCCTCATTTTGTGAGCTTTATAAGGTCCGTCGCGATGCAATGTTGGAATCTCTTGAAGAGCACTTCCCAGCAACAGCAAAGTGGACAAAGCCTGGCGGTGGTTTTTACGTCTGGGTTACTTTGCCACCAGAGATCGATACAACTGCGTTGATGCCTAAAGCAATTGTTGCAAAGGTTGCTTATGTTCCAGGAACCGCGTTTTACGCCGATGGTTTTGGATCATGGTCTTTGCGTTTGTCATATTGCTACCCAACACCAGAACGAATTCGTGAAGGTGTGAAAGCACTCGGTGGAGTTATCAAACAGGAAATGGCAAACCGAAAAGGTTTTGAACTTAAAGGTTAGTTTTCAATCGCCTTAGTAATTCGCTGTAAATCTTGTGCTCCTGCAAACTCAATAACGATTGTTCCTTTTTTCGCGCTGCCTTGAATTGTCACGCGGGTATCTAGGGCATCACCGATTCGATCAGCGATCTCCTGTAGTTCAGGGCTAGCTGATTTCGCACCTTTAGGTTTCTTTGCAGATTGTCCCTTTGGTGCACCTGAAGAGATGATCTCTTCGGTGGCTCGTACTGACAAACCTTCAGAAACAATTCGTGCAGCTAATTTCTCGATTGATCCATCATCACTTAATCCCAAAAGTGCACGTGCATGCCCTGCAGATAAAACTCCAGATGCAACCTTTTGTTGAACTGAAGTTGGAAGGTTCATTAAACGGATTGTGTTTGAGATTAAAGGACGTGATCGTCCCAGCTTTGCAGCTAACTCGTCGTGTGTGCAGTTGAAGTCATTTAATAGTTGTGAGTATGCGGCAGCCTCTTCAATTGCATTTAATTGACTGCGGTGAATATTTTCAATTAAAGCTTCACGTAGTAATTCATTGTCTGGAGTCTGGCGAATAATGACAGGGATGCTTGTTAAACCTGCAGCCTTTGCCGCACGGAAACGGCGCTCTCCCATGATTAATTCATACTTACCAGGCTTTGTTTGGCGGACAACTGGTGGTTGCAAAATACCGATCTCTTTAATTGATGCGATTAACTCTTCTAAAGCAACTGGATCAAAGTAGGTACGTGGTTGGCGAGGATTAGGAGAGATGTCTTTAATCTCAATAAGGTTTTGAACTGCAACCTCTTTGTCGCCAACAGTTAAAGATGTTGGAATCAACGCATCTAGATTTGTACCTAATCCACCACGGCGTGCCATTAAGCGATCTCACCTTCACGTTTGTAATTAATTGAAACAACATTTGAATCAAATGGTTTTCCGCGTTCTGCTAACTCGCGAGCAACTGACATGTATGCAACTGCGCCCGGTGAAACTGGATCGTAAGTCATAACTGTTTGTTTAAATCCTGGTGCTTCTGAGACACGAACAGTGCGGGGGATTGGAATATCAATTAACTCATTTGGATAATGTTTTCTTATTTCATTGGCAACATCATTTGCAAGGTTTGTATTGTTAAACATTGTTAATACAAGTGTTGATAATTTCAATGTTGGATTTAAACGCTTCTTTACTAATTCAAAGGTTTTCAATAATTGTGACAAACCTTCAAGCGAGTAGTACTCGCACTGAATTGGAATTAAAACTTCCTTTGCAGATGTAAATGCATTGATCGTTAGTAAACCAAGTGATGGTGGGCAATCGATGAAGATGTAATCAATAGATTCTCCGATAGCTGCGCGATCTGCAACCAACTCTTCGATTGCTTCCTTTAATCGCATTTCACGTGCAACCATTGGAACTAATTCAATTTCAGCTTGTGCAAGAGATGTATTTGATGAAACACATTCAAGTGATGGAAAACCTGCAACCTTTTGGATTACTTGTGACATTGTTGATTGACCCATCAACACTTCATAAATTCCTGCATTATCAAGATGTTCAACACCTAATGCTGTGGAAGCGTTTCCTTGTGGATCAAGATCGATTACAACCACCTTTAAGCCACCCATGGAAAGGGCTGCCGCCAGGTTGACCGTGGTAGTGGTTTTGCCGACCCCACCCTTTTGGTTGGCGACGGTGAGGATTCGAAGGGAGGCGGGTTTAGGCATCGCCTCTTTAAGGCGGCGGGTGCCTACGACCTTCTTGGTTTCACGTGAATCATTCACGTGGGTTAGTTAAGCACCTTTTTTCACTTCGACGATACGCCCGAGCTCAATTCCCTCCAGATTTACCTCATGGAGGATCGCTTTAGGCACAGAAAGCATCTCTTCTTGGGCTTTTTCGCCCTTCATAGCCAGTAATGAGCCGTTGGTTTTCAAGAGGTGCCAGCTGATCTTCTTTAATTTTTCAAGGGGGGCAACGGCACGGGCGGTTACATAATGGGCGGTCTTCTTTACATCCTGGGATCGCCCACGGATTACCTCAATATCAAGCCCTTCGACCGCCTCCTGGAGGAACTCCACGCGGCGTTCAAGGGGTTCAATCAGAGTTACCTTTAAATCTGGGCGGGCTAGGGCGATAACTATGCCTGGAAGACCCGCTCCTGAGCCGATATCAAAGACGGTTGCCCCCTCTGTGAAAAGGGTGGTTACAGGCAGGCAGTTGAGGATATGACGCTCCCAGATGCGATCAGCCTCGCGTGGGCCGATCAATCCACGCTCAATTCCCGCGGTTTCTAGGAATTTGGCGTATGCGTGAACCCGCTCAACATCTGGAAAATGCCTCGCGATGAGGGTTTCACGTGAAACCTCCATTGAATTATGCAGGGTAGATAACTACGAAACGGTTTGGATCTTCTCCATCAGATTCGCTGCTCAACCCTAGATCCTGGATTGTGTCGTGGATGATCTTGCGCTCAAAGGCGTTCATTGGCTTCAACTTGATTGAGTTGCCGGTTGTCTTTGCCTCTTCAGCCATATCCTCAGCGAGCTTCTTGAGCTCCTTTTTACGGCCAGCGCGGAATCCATCGATATCAAGCATTAAACGGCTACGGTCACCTGTTGCGGTCTGTACAGCCAGGCGTGTGAGCTCCTGGATCGCATCCAAAACCTCCCCATCGCGGCCCACGAGGTGGTTGAGCTTGCCTCCCACGATCGCTAGCGCTGCGCGGTCATTCTCCACATCGATATCGATGTCGCCATCGAGATCTGCGATATCCAGTAGCGCCTCTAGGTAGTCAGCGGCGATATCGCCCTCTTCCTCTAGTTTGGCGATGCCCTTTGGTGCCTTTACAGCCTTCTCTTCAACAGCTACTTCTGTGGTTTCTGCCTTAGCCTTTGCCATGATGCCCCCTTTGTCGGGATTGTAGTGAATTAATACAAATTGTCCGTTTTGTTACTTCTTCTTTTTCTTCTTTTTTGGCTGTTGGCGCTGACCTTTTTCCTCGGTCGTACCTTCAGAACTCTTTGGTGAATCTGGGCTCTCAACGACTCCATTTTTCTTGTTGCGCTTTCGTTGAAGCTCTTCGTAAGCAGGAGATCCTGGTGTTGGGTTTCGCTTAATCACGTAGTACTGCTGTCCCCATGTCCACAAGTTTGTTG
>CAYNYE010000026.1:0-10337 GCA_964401345.1 uncultured Candidatus Planktophila sp. | reverse complement strand
GGCAAGCATGGAGGCAAGGCTCGTGAGTATTCATATCTACCGATTGTTATTGATGATAAACCTGGCCAATTAGCTGCAATCTTTAATGAATGTGCGGCAATGGAAGTTAACGTTGAAGATTTGGTTATTGAGCATTCACCCGGTCAGTTGAGTGCATTAATCACCTTAGCTTTGTCACACACTGATGCTGAAAAACTTTCAGCTCACTTAACCTCGATCGGATGGAATGTTCATCCGATTCGTAAATAGAAGTAGGCTCATCACATGGGCATAGTCGTAGCAATAGATGGCCCAAGTGGGGCCGGAAAATCGAGCACCGCAAAGGCAATTGCAACACGTGCCGGTTGGGATTACTTGGATACAGGCGCGCTCTATCGCGCCGTTACTTGGTTAGCTCTTGAATTTAAATGTGAAGAGCCATTTTCAATTTTACAAGCGATAAAAGATCACCCGATTAAATTCATTGCAGATCCTACTTCGCCAAATGTTTTTGCTGGCGAAACTCAGATCACACATGCGATTAGAGGAACATCGGTAACTGAGAATGTTTCTCGTATTAGCGCGATGCCTGAGATTCGTCGTGAACTATTAAATCTTCAGCATCGAATTATTGATGCAGCAGAAAGAGGAATTGTCGTAGAAGGTCGTGACATCGGAACGGTCGTTGCACCCGAAGCGGGCCTAAAGATTTATTTGACCGCTGATTTGGATGCACGTGCAAATCGTCGTGAAATCGAAACAGAAGACAAGAGTGTTGATGTCAAACAATCCCTTGATAATCGTGATGCGATTGATTCAACACGTGCCGTATCACCTTTGGTAATGGCTGCAGATGCGGTTGAAGTTGATTCGACCTACCTAGATTTAGATGAAACTATCGAACGAATTTGGGAACTTCTTAAGAAGCGTAATTTGCTCGGTCTTCCTATCGTTGCAATCTTGGGTCGTCCAAATGTTGGAAAATCGACATTGATCAATCGTTTCTTGGGAAGACGTGAAGCGATTGTTGAAGATACTCCAGGCGTGACTCGCGATCGCGTTCAGTATGAATGCGAATGGGGCGGTCGTCGTTTCATCATTATGGATACTGGTGGTTGGGAAGCAAAGCCCGATGGAATCGCGGTTCAGGTAAGTGCAGGTGCTGAATTAGCAATGCAAGAAGCAGATGTCCTTGCATTTGTTGTAGATGCACAGGTTGGCGCTTTGGATGAAGATGATGCATTAGTTCAACACCTGCGCAAAGCGAAGAAGCCAACAATCCTTATTGGAAACAAGGTTGACGGAGAGCGCGAAGAAGCTGAAGCGCATGGTTTGTGGAGTTTAGGTCTGGGTGAACCACGTTTCGTCTCTGCACTTCACGGACGTGGCAGTGGCGATCTTCTCGATCACATCGTAAAGGTATTGCCTGAAGTTGGTCGCGCACAGAATCAAGATGGCTATCGCAAGGTGGCATTGATCGGTCGCCCAAATGTTGGAAAGTCTTCTCTTTTCAATGCGATCGCCGGAGAATCACTGTCTATTGTTGATGATGCAGCAGGAACAACTCGAGATCCCGTTGACTCACTTTTGTCATTTGGTGGATCAACTTGGAGATTTATCGATACTGCAGGTCTGAAGAAACGAGCCAACCAAGATTCAGGAACTGATTATTATGCATCCTTGCGTACAGCTACGGCGCTAGAACGTTGTGAAGTAGCTGTCGTTGTATTGGATGCATCAGAGCCAATTACCGAGCAAGATTTGCGTGTCATCACAATGGTCGAAGAAGCTGGAAAAGCCATGGTGATTGTTATGAATAAGTGGGATTTAGTTGATGAGGATCGTCGCAACCAGTTAGATCGCGAAATCGATCGCCACCTAGACCAGGTTGAATGGGCGCAAAGAGTCAATATCGCGGCTAAGACTGGTTGGCATAGAGATCGTTTGGCTCCGGCATTGCGAACCGCTCTCGATAGTTGGGAGCGACGAGTTCCTACCGCCAAGCTCAACTCCTTCTTGGGTGCCCTGATTGGAGCGACTCCACCACCTGTCCGTGGCGGAAAGCAGCCAAAGGTTTACTACGCAACGCAGGCAGGTATTGCACCACCGAAGTTTGTGGTCTTCTCAAGTGGCTGGATTGAGGCTTCCTACCGTCGTTTCATTGAACGCCGCCTTCGTGAAGAGTTCAAGTTCCCCGGAACTCCTGTCCAAGTTGCGGTTCGAGTGAAGGAGCGCGACAAGGAATGAGCTCATCAGTGATCAGCGTTCCTAACGCTCTCACCTTCTTACGATTCTTGGGAATCCCACTTTTTATCTATTTGACCCTGTCGCTGGAGGCTGATGGTTGGGCGATCGTTGTCCTGGCGATAGGCGGGGCCACCGATTACTTTGATGGAAAAATCGCCCGCGCTTGGAATCAGACCTCACGTTTTGGCGAGCTGGCCGATCCTGCTATCGATCGCTTATACATTTTTGCAACTCTCATTGTTTTCTTGATTCGAGATGTTGTGCCGGTGTGGATGATCGCAATAATTATCGGACGAGATCTGATTTTGGCGGTCATAACGATCATTATGAATCGCCGAGGGTTCCCGCCATTTACTGTGACCTATTTAGGTAAGGCTGCAACCTTTAATCTTTTGTACGCCTTTCCATTCCTACTGCTTGCACAGTCAGAGGGTGTCTGGGGGAGTATCGCTTTTGTTGCGGGGTGGAGTTTTGCTATCTGGGGTGTTGCCCTCTACATTTCGACAGGTATTAGTTACGCACGCGAAGGTATTTCGCAGATGAGAGGAAACCATGTCATCAATTCCTAATGAGTTGTCATACACCAAGGAGCATGAATGGGTTTCAGCTGAAAATCTGACATACACAATGGGAATCACGGATGATGCTCAAGCTGCATTAGGTGACATCGTTTATGTGCAACTTCCAAAAGTTGGAGAAGTTGTGACCGCGGGCAAGGTGTGCGGTGAAGTTGAGTCAACAAAGAGCGTTTCTGAAATTTATGCACCAGTTTCAGGAACTATCGTTGCAATTAATGATTCACTATCGAATTCGCCGGAAACAATCAACTCAGATCCTTATGGCGCTGGCTGGTTGGCAAAGATTGAGGTCGCAGCGGCACCAAGCGACCTACTGTCAGCGGCGCAGTACGGCGAAATTACGGCTTGACCTTATCTGCCTAACTCTCTAGTGTCACCCTTAAGTTGACGGTGAGGAGGTAGGGCAGTGGCTGCAGAGCAATCTCAGAATGAACTCACTACCACTATTCACTTGGGGCTTCGTGAGGTTTCAAATACCTCAGAAAAATATCTAGAGGAACAGCTGGCCTTACTTTCCCCTGAGGATCGTGCTGTAGTCGCCGAAATTCAAAACTCTGGTGGCGAGAAAGCGATGATTCTCATCGCTCGTGGAGCCAATAAAGGCTCCCGCTTCTTGATTACTTCTGAAGGCGTTGCGATCGGTCGATCGGCATCTAGCTCAATCTTTCTTGATGATGTAACTGTCTCACGAGCACATGCAACTATCACAAAGCAAGGAAGTAACTTTGTACTAAAGGATGAAGGTTCGCTCAATGGAACCTACATCAACAATATTTCCGTCACAGAGCATGTTCTTGTTTCTGGTGATGAGTTCCAAATAGGAAAATTTCATTTGCTTTTCGTCAGTTCGAAATAGGGGAGTAGTCATGGCAGTTCCAGCACGCGCATATTTGAGCATCGGTGAAGTCCTTAACCGTTTGCGTGGAGATTTTGCGGACATAACAATTTCGAAGATTCGCTTCTTGGAATCTGAAGGATTGATAGAGCCGCAACGAACACCATCGGGTTACCGCAAATTCACTAGTTCGGATTTAGAGCGCCTGCGTTACGTTCTTCTTGCACAGCGAGATCAATACCTGCCGTTAAAGGTCATCAAGGAAAATCTGGATGCAATTGATCGTGGCTTACAGCCAGCTGCAGTAGGAGGAGTTCCAGCACCTCGACCAAATATTGGATTAGCGACAATCGATGGCGAGATGGCACCAAGTGCCTTCGGCGAAGTAAGTGAAATGCGCTTATCTCGTGAAGAGCTACTTAAGAACAGCGGTCTGGCTGAAGATCAGTTAGTAGAGCTTGAAGGGTATGGATTAATCACAGCGCGAGGTCGTCATTACGATGGCGATGCCTTGGCGATTGCGAAGGCTGTTACAGAAATGGGTGGCTTTGGAATTGAAGCCCGTCACCTTCGTTCATTTAAATCAGCAGCCGATCGCGAGATTGGATTGATTGAGCAGGTCATCACTCCGTTGACACGTCAAAAGAGCGCTGAATCCAAGGCTCGCGCAGAAGAGGTTCAAAAGGAGATCGCATCTCTATCAATTCGTTTGCATGCCGCACTTGTTCGTGGCGGCCTCAATCGTCTTCGCTCGTAATTCCTAAGCGGTAGCTACAGATTATGTTGATCCCTATGGAGGTAATCGGCGTCCGCGTCGAAATGCCATCCAACCAACCCATCGTTCTCCTCAAGGAGATTGATGGAACCCGTTTCCTGCCGATCTGGGTTGGGGCGGTTGAAGCCACCGCCATAGCCTTTGCGCAGCAGGGCGTTGAACCACCGCGTCCCTTGACCCATGATTTGATGAAGAACCTTGTTGAACTCTTTGATGCGACCTTAATCGCGGTCCATCTGACTGAACTGAAGGATGGAGTCTTTTACTCGACCCTCAACCTTCGCGATAGCTCAGGGGAGCCGCTCACGGTAACCGCACGACCTTCAGATGCGATCGCTCTAGCGGTGAGAACCCATAGCAACATCCTGGCGACGGAGGAGCTACTCAACGAGGTGGGTGTAGAGATCCCACAAGGCGAGGGCGAGAACCAAGAGGTTGAGAAGTTCCGTGAGTTCTTAGATCAAATCAACCCAGAGGATTTCGCGGGCTAAGGGGAGAAACCCTCAACCTCAAGTAGAGGTTTCATTCGTGTCGGTCATTGTTTACCCTTGTTCCTAGCCTTACATTTATCTCACTCCCCAAGAGAAATGAGCATTCCCCGTGTCCCCAGAAGAGATGGAAATCGGCTACAGAGGTGCAACAGCCTGCTCTGCCGCTGGAATTAGCTACCGTCAATTAGATTATTGGGCACGTACAGGTTTAGTTGAGCCAAGTATCAGAACTGCAAGTGGTTCTGGAACTCAACGTCTTTATGGTTTTCGCGACATCTTGGTTTTAAAGATTGTTAAGCGTTTATTGGATGCTGGTGTATCGCTACAAAATATTCGCACCGCGGTAGATCACCTGCGCAGTAGGGGAGTTACAGAGTTGGAGCGCATCACCTTGATGAGTGATGGCGCATCGATTTATGAATGTGCAAGTCCGGATGAAATCATCGACTTACTGCAAGGTGGCCAGGGCGTATTTGGTATCGCAGTAGGCAAGGTGTGGCATGAGGTTGAAGGATCTCTATCTGTACTTCAGGGTGAAGTAAATGGTCAGCCTGTAGGTGGCGAAGGTAACGATGAACTTTCTTTACGTCGCAGGTTTAAAGGCGCGTAATAACACCCTTGTAAGTAGTATGGGTGCCTTGTAGTAGTTGCTACTAACTGTCGACAGGGGATCGTTTTGTCTCGTTCATTTGAGGATCGTCATATTGGACCAACCTCAACAGATGAAGCGGCGATGCTTAAGCACCTCGGATATTCAGATTTAACCTCCTTTATCGCAGATGTTGTTCCATCAAATATTGCGATCAACGGTGTTATTGAAAAGGCTTTAGATTCCGGCAAGAGCGAGGTTGAAGTTATTGCAGAGCTTCGCTCAATTGCAGCGGAGAACAAGGTCTATCGCTCATTAATCGGTACGGGTTATTACGGAACAATCGTTCCACCTGTAGTTAAGCGAAATGTTTTGGAAAACCCTTCGTGGTACACCGCTTACACGCCGTATCAACCAGAAATTTCTCAGGGTCGCCTAGAAGCCTTATTTGCTTTCCAGACGATGATTTGTGAGTTAACCGCATTAGATATTTCCAACGCATCGATGCTCGATGAAGGAACCGCTGCAGCAGAAGCGATGACATTGGCTCGCAGGGCCTCAAAGTTAAGTGATGATGCGGTGTTCCTGATTGAAGAACATGTGCATCCACAAACTAAAGCGGTTGTTGTTACTCGCGCAAAGCCTCTAGGTATCAAGGTTGTCGAAATCGATTCGGGCCATGTAGCGCGAGATGGTTACGATGGAGAATTTTTTGGTGCGTTACTGCAGTATCCAGATACAACTGGAACTGTCATTGATTACACAACATTTACAGAGTATGCGCATTCACGCGATGCTTTGGTAATCGCTGCAACGGATCTTTTGGCTTTAACATTGTTGAAAGCTCCAGGGGAGTGGGGTGCCGATATTGCGGTGGGTACGGCGCAACGTTTTGGTGTTCCTATGGGATTTGGTGGACCTCATGCTGGTTTCTTGGCGGTTCGCAAAGGACTTGAACGCTCTATGCCAGGTCGTCTCGTCGGACAAAGCATTGATGCAACAGGTAAACCCGCATTTCGCTTAGCGCTGCAAACTCGCGAACAACACATTCGCCGCGACAAGGCCACATCAAATATTTGCACCGCGCAAGTTCTGCTTGCCAACATGAGCGCCTTCTATGCGATGTGGCATGGACCAGCTGGTCTGCGAGATATCGCGGAGCGAGTTCATAACTTTGCAGCACGTCTTCACGCCGCAACTGGCAACCGCGAGGATGTTGTCTTCGATACTGTTCACATCGTTGTTAAGGACGCCGAAGCTATTCATAAGAAAGCCGACGCAGCGGGAATTAACTTTGCTCGTATAAGTGATACCGAAATCCGTGTGGCTTTTGATGAAGAGACAACTGAAGAGTTGTTCCAACAGGTACTAGAGATCCTTGGTCTGGCGGATACGACAGGGGAGAAGATTCCTGCTCAATTTGCAAGAACCAGTAAGTACTTAACTCACCCTGTATTTAATACCAACCATAGCGAGACCGGAATGATGCGCTATCTGCGCAACCTCGCTGACAAGGATTTAGCGTTGGATCGAACAATGATTCCGCTGGGTTCTTGCACCATGAAACTCAATTCGGTCACAGAGATGGAGGCGGTCACTTGGCCTGAGTTCTCATCCCTTCATCCATTTGCCCCTGCCGATCAAACTGTTGGTTCACGTAAATTGATCCAACAACTTTCTGATTGGTTAGTGGCGATCACTGGATACGACGCAGTTTCCTTACAACCAAATGCCGGCAGCCAGGGGGAGTTTGCGGGATTGTTAGCGATCCGCAATTACCACGATTCACGCGGTGATCATTCTCGAAACATATGTCTAATCCCTTCAAGTGCCCATGGAACTAATGCCGCGTCCGCGGTTATGGCAGGCATGAAAGTGGTTGTCATCGATTGTGATGACAACGGAAATGTTTCAGTTGATGACATCAAGGCCAAGATCACAGAGCATGGCGATGCCCTCGCTGCCTTAATGATTACCTACCCATCAACACATGGTGTTTTCGAGACTGCGGTTTCAGAGATCTGCGAATTGATTCATAACGCTGGCGGTCAGGTTTATGTGGATGGCGCTAATTTGAATGCATTGGTTGGAGTTTCACAGCCAGGCAAATTTGGCGCAGATGTTTCGCACCTCAATCTTCATAAGACATTTGCGATTCCTCATGGTGGAGGAGGGCCTGGTGTAGGTCCGGTTATCGCTCGTGCACACTTAGCACCGTTCTTGCCAAACCATCCAATGGATGTAAACGCAGGTCCATCTACCGGACCTGGTCCGATCTCAGCTGCACCATTTGGTTCGGCAAGTATTTTGCCAATCTCATGGGCTTACATTCGTTTGTTGGGGGGAGCAGGGTTAACTCATTCAACCCAAGTTGCAATCTTGTCCGCCAACTACATCGCAGCACGACTTCAAGATTCATATCCAGTTCTATATACAGGTACTAATGGTCGAGTTGCTCACGAGTGCATCTTGGATATTCGCGGGATCACAAAGGATTCAGGTGTCACAGTTGATGATATTGCAAAGCGTTTAATGGATTATGGCTTCCATGCACCAACGATGTCTTTCCCAGTTGCCGGAACTTTGATGATTGAGCCAACTGAATCGGAAGACATCTCTGAAATTCACCGATTCATCGATGCCATGATCTCCATCAGATCTGAGATTCAAGAGATCATTGATGGAAAGATCACCGTGGAGGCTTCAGCCTTACGCCATGCGCCTCATACAGCCCTTTCTGTGGTCTCAAGCGATTGGAATCGGGGATATAGCCGTGAACAGGGTGGTTATCCAGTTATTCTGGATGGCTTGGTTGCTGGCGAATCAATCGGTTCCCGGATGAAGTACTGGCCACCGGTTTCACGCATTGATGGCGCACATGGTGATCGCAATTTGGTCTGCGCTTGTACGCCTTTGGATGATTATCGATAGGAGAGGTTATGCGGGGTGATCCCTGCCTGATTCCTTTCTTACTTTACATAATGTAACTTATCGGCGTTAGATATACGCTCGACGGGCGATTAGGAACAACCCCACCAATACACCTACCAACGCCCAATCTCCGGCCTTGTCTCGAGGCGTTTGCCCCTCGATCAGGCCAATCTCGGCGCGAATTGTTTCAGCGGTAGCCATGGATGTTTGTTCAATCACCGTTCCAGAAAAGTCGATAATCGCTGAATATCCAGTTGTAGAAACCGACGCGATATTTCGGCCATGTTCAATAGCTCGAACTCTTGTTATCGACAATTGCTGCGCGCTTTCGGCTGACATTCCAAAGGTTGCACTGTTGGTTTGCACCGCCAAAATATTGGAATTTACGGTGGCTTGATGGAGAAGATCATCATCGATGAGTTCATAACAAATCACTGGAGCAACCTTAATACCACCGATCGAAAATGTTTTACCCAGGTCACCTGGTGAAAAGTCATCAACATCATCGACCAAAGGTGAAACGATCCTGGCCAAAGATCTCAAGGGAATGTACTCACCAAAGGGTGTCAGATGTTGTTTTATGTAGGTTTCTGGCAGCTCACCGCCCCATAAAATCGAAGTATTGAGGGTTTTGTTCCCTTTACTAAGGATCGCACCAATGATCAAAGGTTGCTCTATTGAATCAAGCGCCTTCTTTACATCAGCATTAAGGAATGGATCAACATCCACCGAGTTTTCTGGCCATAAAATGAAATCGACATTTGGATCCTTTGCAATTTCATCCTGCGTTCTTTCAAAGTGATTATTGAAAACCGCCTTTGCTCTGGAATTAAAATCCAATCCCATTTGTGGAACATTTCCTTGAATCATTAAAACGGATGCGTTGCCAACTGTCGACAAATTAATAGGAATCAATAGAAAAAGAAATGGCAAGAAGGTAATGAGCGAAATCCGCTTTTTAAAACCAAAAAATATAATTAGGGCTACTGTAAGCGTTATTGCAGAAAGTGCTGATGCACCACCAATCGCTGCAATCTTTGAATACGGGGAATCTGCTTGGGTGTAGGCGATGCGAACCCACCCAAATCCCCCAAATGGAAATCTATTGCGAAGCTCTTCCAACAGTATGTAAAGCAAGGGATAGGCGGAGATCCCCCACTTGGAAACCAGGGCTAGCGGTAGATAGAGAATGGACAAGCCCAGCGCCAGAATTACCCACGGAATCGAACCAACAAAGGTGCTACTCCAATGCAAAACAATTAGGTTGAGCGATAGCGCAAATATGAATGAGGACAACATTTTTCGCTGGGATATCGATAGTGCATACATGTGAGCTGCAATAGCTATGGGTGCGACCCACCACTTCCCCACCGGTTCAAAGGCTGCGGATAAAAGAACGCCAGATACTGCAGAGAGAAGAAGGGCTACCAACCTAACGCACTGATCAAACGATCAACGCTCGCGCCTAGTGCGTAACGCTCCTTGAATTGGTAGATAGCAGAAAGATCATTAGGTGCTTGCGGCAACTTCAGATCTACCTTTGGAAGTGGTGCATCCCGCGCCACGCGAACTAACTTGGGTGCAATCTTCAAGTAATCAGCACCAGCGATGATCTTTTTGGCAAGTGCTGGCGGTAATGCATCGTGAGCTTCTAACGCTGCTGCCAGGGCATCTTCCACGGTTGCAAAGTTGCTGGCGATCACCGCTGCACCTTTTTCACCAATTCCTTTTACGCCTGGTAAACCATCAGAAGGATCCCCGCGAAACATGGCAAAAAGATCGTAACGATCTCCAGGGATTGCGTATTTGTCTGCAACGTATTTTATATCCACCAAATCATGTTGTGATATTCCCTTAGCAAGATACACAACTTTGATATCTCGCTTGTCATCTACCATTTGAAATAGATCAC
>CAYNYE010000025.1:0-10375 GCA_964401345.1 uncultured Candidatus Planktophila sp. | reverse complement strand
ACGCGATCTCAATGGTTGGCGAAACAAACCGTGCTCCATTTGACCTTGCTGAAGCTGAAGGTGAGCTTGTTGGCGGTTTCCACACTGAATACTCATCACTTAAGTTCGCACTGTTTTTCCT
The DNA here is from genome assembly GCA_964401345.1 of uncultured Candidatus Planktophila sp. Lineage (GTDB taxonomy): Bacteria > Actinomycetota > Actinomycetes > Nanopelagicales > Nanopelagicaceae > Planktophila. The sequence continues at coordinate 10,254 of CAYNYE010000025.1, read as the reverse complement.
CGCCGAATACGTCAATATTGTTGCGGTTTCAGCGCTTGCGACCACATTGTTCCTAGGCGGATACAAAGCACCTCCAGGACTTGGCTTTACAGAACAGTGGCTTGGTGGCTGGTTCACCGCGATCTGGTTCTTCGCCAAGGTAATTACATTCTTCTTTGTATTCGTATGGCTTCGCGGAACGCTTCCACGTCTTCGTTACGACCAGTTCATGCAGTTTGGTTGGAAGGTCTTGATTCCAATTTCAATTCTTTGGATCTTGGTTGTAGCAACACTTCGCGTGATGTCACTTCAGGGTGCTCCTCGATCTGTTGTGATTGCCTTTGCGAGCACGGTGGTCGTTTTGATCATGGCGGTAAATATCGGATTTGAAAATTCAAAGAAGAAAAAGGCAGCAGCTGTTGCCGATGGCGATAACAAGCAAGCGCCTTCATTTGCTGTTCCTTCATTACCTATGGAGGTTTCAACTATTAATGTCTCAAAGAGCACAGGAGGCGACCGTGGCTGAAAACCTCGAACCGTTAAAGCCAAAAGATCTTGGCATCAACGATGTTGAATTTTACGAAGTAGAACAAACACCTTCAGTTGGCTTCTTGGGCCACATGAAGGGTTTCTGGATTACTTTTTCAACGATCTTCAAGAAGCCTTTGACCGTTGAATACCCAGAAGTTAAAGCACCAACTGAAGAGCGCTTCCATGGACGTCACCAGTTAAACCGTCATCCTGATGGTTTAGAGAAGTGCATCGGTTGCGAACTCTGCGCATGGGCATGCCCAGCAGATGCAATTTATGTCGAAGGTGAGAGCAACACCGAAGAAAATCGTATGTCTCCAGGTGAGCGTTACGGCAAGGTGTATCAAATTAATTACCTACGCTGCGTTTTCTGCGGTTTGTGTATTGAAGCTTGTCCTACACGTGCATTAACAATGACAAATGAGTACGAGCTTGCCGATGATTCACGCGCAAAGTTGATCTTTGAAAAGCAGGATCTACTGGCCCCGCTTCGTGAAGGAATGCTTATGCCTCCACACCCAATGTATCCAGATATGACTGATACCAACTATTACAACGGTGATGTGAAGGGTGCGCACCCATCACAGGCTAAGGATGGCCAATCATGATGCAACTAGCGCTAGAGGTTGGGCAGACCGCAAAGCCTGAGGCAGTGATGTTTTGGATCCTAGGTCCAATGGCTGTTGTTGCCGCACTTGGAATGTTGCTTGTTAAGAAAGCTGTTCACTCAGCGATTCTGATGGCTTTCGTCATGGTTGTTTTGGCAATCTTTTACATCGCGCAAGATGCGGTGTTCTTAGGAATTGTTCAGGTAGTTGTTTACACCGGAGCTGTAATGATGCTCTTCCTCTTTATTTTGATGTTGGTTGGTGTTGACTCATCTGATTCGCTTACTGAAACCATTTCTGGTCTTCGCCCTATCGCGATTACTGCAGCGGTTGGCTTTGGCGGATTAATGGTTTCACTTCTCGGTCGCGCAACATTGGGCCGCGATGCGATTGGTTTATCTGCAGCAAATGCAGATGGAAATGTTCAAGGCATTGCTAAGGCTTTGTTCTCTACATATGTATTCCCATTTGAAGTTGTTTCAGCGCTGTTGATTACAGCAGCGATGGGTGCGATGGTGCTTGCTCACCATCAGCGCACAACGGTTCGCCCAACACAGCGTCAACTTTCCATTAACCGTTTCCGCGGTGAATCTTTGGGTAGCGCTGCAGGACTTCCTGGTCCAGGCGTTTACGCCCGTCACAACGCGGTAGATGTTCCAGCGCTTCTTCCAGATGGAACTCCTGCTCCAACCTCTGTTAACGCAAGCCTTGAAGCACGCGGAGATATGTTGGATTACAAGAGCTTCGATATGTCTGAAGTAAATACTCAGATTGAGGAGGAGAAGTAATGGACGCAGCTAATTACCTCTATATTTCAGCGCTCCTCTTCACTATTGGAGCTGTCGGCGTAGTTGTTCGCCGCAATGCGATCGTTGTTTTCATGTGCATCGAGCTCATGCTCAACGCGGCAAACCTTTCATTTGTTACTTTCTCTCGCATCAACGGTGATCTAGATGGCCAAGTTATGGCCTTCTTTACGATGGTTGTTGCTGCCTGCGAAGTAGTAGTTGGTCTGGCAATTATCGTGACGATTTATCGATCACGCCGTTCAGCATCTGTTGATGATGCTAGTTTGTTGAAGCGATAACCATGACTACTTCAACCTCACTTGTTTACTTAATCGCACTGCCATTGGCGGGTGCTGCAATTCTTCTTTTGGCTGGACGTCGCGCTGACAAGTGGGGACATCTGCTTGGAACCGCAATGTCAGCATCTTCATTTGGCGTAGGTCTGTACCAACTTATGTTGATGCTTGATCGTCCAACTGAACAGCGTCCCGTTGGACAAAAACTTTTTGAGTGGATCAATGTTGGAGATTTCAAGGTTGATGCAGGATTACTACTTGATCAGCTTTCAATCTGTTTCGTTCTCCTGATTACAGGAGTCGGAACGCTGATCCATATTTATTCGATCTCATACATGTCTCATGACAAGGATCGTCGACGTTTCTTTGCTTACCTAAACCTCTTCATTGCAGCGATGCTGCTATTGGTCCTTGGTGACAGCTACCTCAACCTTTATGTTGGTTGGGAAGGCGTGGGTCTTGCTTCATACCTACTTATTGGTTTCTGGAATCAAAAGCCTGCTTATGCAACCGCTTCGAAAAAGGCGTTTGTTATGAACCGTATCGGCGATATGGGATTGTCATTTGCAATCATGATCGCTTTTGCAACCATGGGCACTGTTTCATTTGCAGGAGTTCAGGAGCATGCACACCACGCATCTGAAGCAGCGCTCACAGGTATGGGAATCATGCTTCTGGTTGCTGCAGCGGGTAAGTCAGCTCAGTTCCCATTGCAGGCCTGGTTGGGCGATGCGATGGCTGGACCAACCCCAGTTTCTGCCCTTATTCACGCAGCAACAATGGTTACCGCAGGCGTCTACTTAATTACACGTTCTAACTTTGTATTTGATGCAGCACCAACCGCGCAGCTATTGGTTGTGATTGTTGGCGCAATTACTTTGATGTTTGGTGCATTGATCGGTACCGCTAAAGATGACATCAAGAAGGCGCTTGCTGCCTCAACGATGTCGCAGATCGGTTACATGATCCTGGCTGCTGGATTAGGTCCAGTTGGTTACGCCTTTGCAATCATGCACCTACTTACTCACGGTTTCTTCAAGGCTGGAATGTTCTTGGGTGCAGGTTCTGTAATGCACGGAATGAATGATGAAGTAAACATGCGCAAGTACGGTGCACTTCGTAAGTTCATGCCAATTACCTTTGCAACATTTGGTCTTGGTTATCTAGCAATCTTGGGTGTTCCACCATTTGCTGGTTTCTATTCAAAGGACATGATCATTGAAACAGCGTTTAACGCTGGGGGAGCCAAGGGAATCATTCTTGGTGTAACTACTTTGATCGGTGCAGCAATCACTGCGTTCTACATGACCCGCGTAATGATCCTTACATTTACAGGAACAAAGCGTTGGGATGATGATGCGCATCCACACGAGTCCCCATGGTTGATGTGGCTACCGATGGCGATTCTTGCAATTGGATCTGTCTCATCGGGTTACCTACTTTCACGCGGCGATGCTTTGGAAAACTGGTTGCACCCACTCTTTGATCACCACGCAGAGCACGAGCATCACCTGCTTGAGCCGATTGTTGTTTCTGCAATGGCGCTCACTATGGTTGCAATCGGAGTTGCGATCGCGTTCTTTAAGTATGCCCGCCAAGAAGTTTCTTCAGTGGCACCAGAGAATGTTTCAATCTTTACCAAGATTGCTCGTCAAGACTTGATGCAGGATCGCTTTAATGAGGCGGTTTTCATGCGTCCAGGTCAAGCACTTACAACAACCTTGGTTGCAGCAGATGAAGTTGTCGTTGATGGCGCAGTTCGTGGTGTTGGACAGGTAGCAATGGGCTCAGGTTCAGCGCTTCGAGGTCTACAAAGTGGCTATGTTCGTAGCTATGCAGCAATGATTTTGGTGGGCGCAATTGCGCTTATCGGAGCTATTTGGGTGGTGGTTCAGTAATGAAGTGGTTATCACTATTAATGCTTCTGCCTCTGGCAGGTGCGGCAATCATCTCTGCGCTCCCAAAGAGCAATGAAAAGGCGGCTAAGCAAGCTGCGTTAGCAACAACTCTGGTTGTAATGGCAGCAACCATCGCTATGGCGGTTGGTTTCGAGCGCGATAACGTCAATCTACAGTTTGTTGAAAGCTACGCATGGATTCCAAGCTTTGGAATTAACTTCGCGCTAGGCGTTGATGCAATTGCATTGGTATTGATTTTGATGTCAACCATCCTTGCACCAATCGTTGTGCTTGCAGGTTGGAATGAAGCACATGGTGGACGTTGGAGCGTTAAGACTTTCTATGTATTAATCCTTGTTCTAGAAACAATGATGATCGGTGTCTTTGCAGCAACCGATGTCTTCTTGTTCTATGTAATCTTCGAAGCGATGTTGATCCCTGTGTACTTCCTTATTGGTGGTTACGGCACAGGAGAACGTTCTGCGGCAGCGGTTAAGTTCTTGCTGTACTCATTATTTGGTGGATTGTTGATGCTTGCCTCAATCATCGCGCTTTACGTGATGTCAGGCGATCAGGGCGGTCACACCTTTGACCTACAAAAGCTTTCACAACTACAAATGAGTTCAACAACTCAAAACTTGTTGTTCCTTGGTTTCTTCATCGCTTTTGCAATTAAGGCTCCTGTATGGCCATTCCATACCTGGTTGCCAGATGCAGCAAGCTCTGCAACTCCTGGCACCTCTGTTTTGTTGCTTGGTGTTCTCGACAAGGTTGGTACCTTCGGAATGATCCGTTACTGCCTCACCTTGTTCCCAGATGCAAGTAAGACATTTACGCCGTTGATCATGATCCTCGCGGTCATCTCAATTATTTACGGTGCATTCCTTGCAATCGGCGCAAAGGACATCAAGCGCTTGATCGCTTACACATCGATCTCTCACTTCGGTTTCATCACCATGGGAATCTTTGCGATGACAAGCCAGGCTCAAAGCGGAGCAACGCTGTACATGTTTAACCATGGTTTCTCTACAGCGGCGCTATTCCTCGTAGCTGGCTGGATGATTTCACGTCGTGGATCTTCAACAATTGCTGATTTTGGCGGTCTGCAACGAGTAACCCCAGTCATGGCGTGGAGCTTCTTTATCGCCGGAATGTCATCTTTGGCACTTCCAGGACTTTCTAGCTTTGTTAGTGAGTTCCTTGTTCTCGTTGGAACTTTCACTCGTTACCCAGTGCATGCGATCATCGCAACCTTCGGAATCGTGTTGGCAGCTTTGTACATCTTGATTCCAGTTCAGAAGGCGCTGCATGGTCCAACAACTGAAGGTAATGAGAACCTCAAGGATCTAAATCTTCGCGAGAAGGTAGCGATTGCTCCAGTCGTCGCAATCATCGTCGTACTGGGCTTCTACCCATCACCACTACTGAATGTAATTAACCCAGCGGCTAAGCATGTGATTTCGCAAATGGGATTCACTGATCCTGTACCAAGTATTGGGGACAAGTAATGACTTTTACAGCGCCAGTTCTTTCCTACACACTGCTCTCACCAATCCTGATTTTGCTTGGTGGCGCACTCATTGGTGTTCTTGTCGAAGCATTTGCATCCAAGGCGCTTCGCCCAGTTATTCAACTAACGCTCTCACTTGGAACATTAATGCTTGCATTAATTCAAGTATGGCGAATTCGTGGAGAACAATCTTTAACTCCAGCGATGGGCTCATTGGTAATTGATGGTCCAGCGGTATTGCTTCAGGGATCAATTCTTATCATTGCAATTATTTCAATCTTCTTAATTGCAGATACTGAACATTTCACTCCGCTTGCAGCCGCACTTCCAGGTTCTGATGAGGAGCGTGAAGCGGCACAGGCAGGAAACCAAGTAACTGAGGTTTACCCACTTACCTTGTTCGCGGTTTCAGGAATGATGATCTTCCCAATCGCCAGTGATTTGATCATGCTCTTTGTAGCGCTCGAGATGTTGTCATTGCCGTTGTACTTGATGGCAGGACTTTCACGTCGTCGTCGTTTGGCTTCGCAAGAATCAGCGCTTAAGTACTTCTTGCTGGGCTCATTTGCATCAGCATTTTTCCTCTTCGGATCAGCGTATTTATACGGTTTTGCAGGCTCAATTAGCTTCGCAGGCATCCGTGAAGCGGTAGTCGGCGGAAGTGGAAATGATGTTCTGCTCTTGATCGGTATGGCCTTCCTTTCTATTGGATTGCTATTCAAGGTCGGCGCAGTTCCATTCCACTCATGGTCTCCAGATGTGTACCAAGGTGCTCCAACACCAATCACAGCCTTTATGGCAGCGGCAACTAAGGTTGCAGCCTTCGGAGCAATGCTTCGAATCTTCTACACAGTTTTTGCAAATGCAGAATGGTCTTGGACTCCAGTTATCTCGGCAATCGCAATCATCAGTATGTTGCTTGGATCGCTAGTTGCAATCTCACAACGCGATGTAAAGCGGATGTTGGCGTACTCATCAATTGCACACGCAGGTTTCCTGCTTTCAGGAATCATTGCACTCAACAAGGCTGGCCTTGATGCAACTATCTTCTATTTGTTTGCATACGGTTTAGCAACTGTTGGTGGGTTTGCTGTAGTGACATTGGTTCGCGATTCATCTGGTGAAGTTACAGATCTCAATCGTTGGAAGGGCCTTGGAAAGCGTTCTCCATTCGCAGCATCTGCTTTTGCACTCTTCTTGCTTGCATTTGCTGGAATCCCGCTCACAAGTGGTTTCATCGGAAAGTTTTCAATCTTTTCAGCAGCGTATGAAAATGGAGCAACCGCGGTTGTTATCACCGGTGTGCTTTCAAGTGCGATTGCGGCTTTCTTCTACATTCGCGTAATTGTGTTGATGTTCTTCACAGATGCGGTTGAAGATGGAACAGCGGTTGAAATTCCTTCAATCTTGACTCGCGCGACTGTTGTTATCGCAGCTGTAATCACTTTGGTTTTGGGTATTTACCCAGCTCCAGTTCTTGATTTCATCACCGACTTAGCTATCTTCATTCGCTAATGTCCACATTTGGCATTCCCAATGTTGCGCCAGCTTTAGAGACGCAACTAATTAGCCAAATGGCGCAGGTTGAATCCCTGTTGCGTAGCCACACACGAAGCGAGTACCCCTTTGTCGATGAGACCGCTCACCACCTGGTTGCCGCTGGCGGCAAGCGTTTACGCCCCTTATTGACCCTTTTAACCGCTCAATACGGGGATCCAACAGGCCAGGGAGTCATCGCTGCCGCGGTTGCTTGCGAGATTACCCACCTAGCAACTCTGTATCACGATGATGTTATGGATGAAGCTCCACTTCGTCGCGGAGTTGAAAGCGCCAACATGCGCTGGGGAAACACAATCGCGATCCTGACCGGAGACTTTCTCTTCGCGAAATCATCTGACCTCCTAGCCGATCTAGGTCCTGAAGCGGTTCGACTACAAGCACGAACATTTGAACGTTTAGTAATCGGACAGATCATGGAAACTCAGGGACCATCTGAAGGACAAGATCCTCTAGAGCATTACTTGAAGGTAGTTGCAGACAAGACCGGTTCATTGATCGCAGCTTCTGCACGTTACGGTGGAATGATCTCAGGCGCACCTGCTGCAATCACCGACACGGTTACTGTATTTGGCGAAAAGATCGGTGTTGCTTTCCAACTTGCTGATGATGTTATTGATATCGCCAGCGAATCAAATCAATCTGGAAAGACTCCAGGAACTGATTTGCGTGAAGGTGTTCCAACTCTAGTAACTTTGAATGTCATGAAATCCAATGATCCTGCCGATGCAGATCTGAAGAGATTACTCAGCGCACCAATTGAAGATGAAACAACTGTGCAGCAGGTTTTGGTTGCTTTGCGCAATCACAAAGCTCTAGATGAATCTCGTGAACAGTTATTGATGACTGCAAAAGAAGCTCGCAGCGCACTAGGGCCACTACCAATCAATGACGCAACTGGAGCACTCATGTCTCTATGCGATGCTGTTATTGACCGTTCTGCCTGATCTCACTAAATCAATTGCAAGGGTTGTAAGCGAAACCCAAATAATCAAGAAACCAACCCAACGCGCAGTTGGCATATCTTCATGACGAATCCAGACGCCTACAGAAAACTGCAAAGTTGGAGTTATGTACTGCAGCAAACCGATGGTTGTGAAAGGTAAACGGGTTGTTGAACCGTTGAATAACAGCAAGGGGATTGCGGTAATTGCACCAGCGCTCATGAGCAACAGAGTTAATCCCCAATGCTGCCCGAACTGCCCAGTGCCCTGATTTCCTAGATAAATCAGGTATCCAAGGTAGAAAAAGGCTGAAATTGAGGTTTCAATTGCAAGGCCTTCAAGAGCACCAAGTCCCAGCTGCTTCTTAATCAAGCCATAGCTGCCCCAGGAAATCGCCAAAGCTAAAGCAATCCACGGCAAGCGACCGTAATCAATGGTTAGAACTAATACACCGATTGTTGCAATCGTTACCGCCGCCCACTGCAGAGGTCGCATCTTTTCTTTAAGAAGGATTACACCGAAGCCGATCATGATTAATGGATTGATGTAATAACCCAATGAAGCTTCTACAACATGGCCATTATTTGTCGCCCAGATATATACAAGCCAGTTAATTGAAATCAAAATAGAAGTTAAGAATAACTTTACGGCGACCATTGGTCTCTTTAAAGTTGCCAAGGTTGCCTTTAACGCCTTTGTCGCAGCAAGAACGATTACACAAAAAACCAATGTCCACACAGCTCGGTGCGAAACAATCTCTAGGGGATTGGCTGGTTCAAGCAGCGGCCAGTACAAAGGAAATGCACCCCATAAAGAGTATGCACTGATGCCAAATAAAAGGCCGAGCTTGTTTTTACTCAATTATCTAAAGTTCGTAAATTGAACTGCAAAGTCCCAGCCACCATCTTTGATCATGGCCATTGTTTCCTGCAGATCATCGCGGCTCTTTGAAGTCACACGAAGTTCATCGCCCTGAATCTGAGTCTTTACAGATTTTGGACCCTCATCACGAATCATCTTTGCAATCTTCTTTGCATTCTCAGTTGAGATGCCTTCCTTTAAAGGCGCTGCAATTTTGTAAATCTTTCCTGACAGTTGTGGATCTCCGGCATCAAGGTGCTTCAGTGAAACACCGCGCTTGATCATCTTGTCCTTCACAACATCTAAAGCTGCTTTTGCGCGCTCTTCTGTATCTGCTTCAATCAAAACCTTGTCGCCTTCAAGTTCAATCTTTGAACCTGTGTTTTTGAAATCAAAGCGGGTCTCAATCTCTCGGACCGCCTGATTAATGGCGTTATCGAGCTCCATACGGTCGATCTTGGAGGTTACGTCGAAACTGCTATCTGCTGCCATGGTGATGGCTCCTTCACTCTAAAAACGCATTTTGTGCGTGTACCTGCCTAAGGTATCCTTTCCCCTCGCACTATCCATAATTGCCGCACTACTTGTTCGACCTTGGCGGGTTGCCCGAGCGGCCAATGGGAGGGGACTGTAAATCCCCCGGCTCTGCCTTCGAAGGTTCAAATCCTTCACCCGCCACCACAGCTTTTCTACACCCATCCCTTTTGCATCTTGTTTGCAAGTCGACAACTCACACACCCATCAATAACATTTGCAGTGGTCACGAGTTCCAGCATCAAGCCCCGGCTAACTGGACGGCAACCCTCCACCGCGGCGGGGTGCTCCGGGTGAAGACCAGGCCGATAGCCAACATCATCGGCAAGCGTGGGTCTAACTAGCTGTACTGATCAAGTTAGTTTGGTTAGTGATGATCCCCTGACACTTTAGGAGATTACGTTGAAAAAGCGTTTCGGTATTTTTTCAGCTGTTGTAATTGCAGCAGCTCTAACACTTTCAGGATGTTCATCATCAGATTCAGCAACATCTGAAGCGGCATCATGTGCAAAGGCAGATCTTGCAACAGTTACTGAAGGCAAGCTAACAATTGCAACTGGTGAGCCTGCTTACTACCCATGGGTTATTGATGATGCACCACAGACTGGAAACGGTTTTGAAGGCGCAGTGGCATACGCAGTTGCTAAGCAACTCGGATTTGATGCAGCAGATGTCACATGGGTTCGTACAACATTTGATTCAGCTGTGACACCAGGTGAAAATAACTTTGACTTCAACTTGCAGCAAT
>CAYNYE010000024.1:4753-10590 GCA_964401345.1 uncultured Candidatus Planktophila sp. | reverse complement strand
GCACGTGCAATGTCACCAGGTTCAATGACTTTATCCATCATCGCTGATTGCAAACCTAAGACAAAACGCTGAGGTTTTTTCTGCCACAAACCACGTCGCACCCATACAAGTTTTAGATTGCGATTTGAATTCTTAGCTGCAATTACACCTGGGTAAGGAACCACGCCATCAAATGACAAAACCTTAGCGTTGGTCTCTTCTACTAACGCCAATAAGCGATCACGCAGATAGATATCCCACTTTTCACGTGTCATCCACATGCGATCTTTGCCGGGGATGTACTCGCAACGAATACCCATAAATGAGGGAATCTCTGCAATTCCGCCAGCCATCGAAACAATAATTGGGTTTGCGACCTCTTTAAGAGCAAGCGCAACAGCACTTGCGCGGGCTAGGTGGCCCATTCCAACGCCATTGCTTGTGGCAAGGATGATGGTTGGCTTGGTCATATCGCTAGCCTACCTGAATCTCTTTCTAACAATGATTCCAATAATCAGCACTGTAAGGGCGATACCGACCCACTGCCAAAAGGAAATTGGGAAAGGAGCATGTTCGGGAAGATCTGCGCTTCTTTCACTAACTGCTGAGTCAATACTAATCAGGGAAACAACACCTGCGTGATCAGAGGCAAGATTATTTGGAGGGGTCGCACCAATTAATCGTGAGCTAACCGGAATGGCACCATTTCGAACAAAGATGTAATCCAAGCGGTCGCTGTAACCGGCAAAGTTTCCTAACTGCTGTGAATACTTCAAACGATCCGGATCCGGCCCTGTTAGTAATGCATTCATTCCCCAGGTGTTGTTCATTGGGTCTAACGCATCAGGACCTACATCTTTAAAGCCAGCTTCGCGCATCAGTAAATAAGCGTTACACACACTGCTTCCTGCAGGGCAGGCATCACTTGCTGTTGGTTGCCCGCCTGCATTTGGATCATCTGCAATACGTGGATCGCGGGGATCACTATTGAAATCCCCCATGATCACGATTGGATGCTTTGTATCTTTCAAATCTGCAATTAATTGTTCCGCCTGCTTTGCGGCATTTGGAACCTTGTTCTCATCCCATAAAGATTCAAGATGTGTGGTTACAAAGCGAACCGGTGTATTTCCAATTTGAATATCTGCCCAGCTATATCCACGGTGGATAGTCATGATTGTTGGAACGATTGTGTAAGTCGTTTCATATTCGGTATTGCCTACTGCTAGAACCTTGCTAGCTAAGTCAGCACGAATCGCTAAAGCATCTGCGATCTCAAAGCCGCAAGCGGCTTTATCTTGACCAAATAGTGGTTGAAAGGTTTCTGGATCATTCACCATAGTTACGAAAGGAACCGCGGCGATTGAATAACCAGTGTTGAGCGCTGTTTTTCCACCCTTCGAGGCCAGTACATACTCCTGGCCTTGCGCCTTGGCGGCGGCTAAGAATTGATCGGTAAAGTTAAAAACTTCTGTTCGCTTACTCCAAGCATTCTTTTTGCAAAACCAAATAGTTGCCTCTTGAATTCCGATTACATCAGGACGAGCCGCAATAACTTCGGCGGCAAGTTTTGGTGCTCGCTGATTGAAATCAGTTGCCTTTACTTGATCCCACATAAATTGCGCAGCTGCAGATAAGTTCGGAATTAAATCCATCGCGACTCCGACATCTGCACCTAAGTACAAGTTGCGGGTCATTACCGTTACCTGAGGGGATTCGGCATGGGCTGCTGATGCAGGCACCATCATGAGCGCTACAAGAATCAATCCAAGTAAACGCTTCATATATTTAATTACCCCAAGAAGAGTGAAGCGGACGTCCCTCTGCGTAACCTGCTGATGATTGAACACCAACTGTTGCACGCTCTGCAAACTCCGTGATGTTCTGTGCACCTGCATAAGTAAAGGAAGAACGGACGCCAGCGATGATTTCATCCAATAGGTCTTCAACACCAGGACGTGCTGGGTTTAAGAACATACGTGAAGTAGAAATTCCTTCTTCAAACAACGCCTTGCGAGCGCGATCAAATGCATCTTCCTTAGATGTTCGAGCAGCAACTGCACGGGCAGATGCCATTCCAAAGGATTCTTTGTAGAGGCGACCATTTGCATCGCTCTGTAAATCTCCAGGTGACTCGTATGTACCTGCAAACCATGAACCAATCATTACTTGAGATGCACCTGCAGCTAATGCGAGCGCAACATCGCGGGGATGGCGAACTCCACCATCGGCCCATACGTGTGCGCCAAGCTTTTTGGTCTCGGTTGCGCACTCTAAAACAGCTGAGAATTGTGGGCGTCCTACACCGGTTTGCATGCGTGTTGTACACATCGCTCCTGGGCCAACGCCTACCTTGATGATGTTGGCACCGGCTTCAACTAAGTCATGTGCACCTTGCGCTGTTACAACGTTGCCAGCAACGATAGGAACAGTTGGGTTAATTGAACGAATAGCTGCCAAAGCTTCAAGCATCTTCTTCTGGTGACCATGTGCGGTATCTACAACCAATACATCTGCACCTGATTCAATCAACGCCGCAGCCTTTGCAGCTACGTCGCCATTGATTCCGACCGCTGCAGCAATGCGTAGACGACCCTGTGCATCAAGTGCCGGAGAGTACAAAGTTCCACGAAGCGCACCAATGCGAGTCATGATTCCGACTAGATCACCATTGCTAGAAACAACTGGTGCCAACTTATGGCGGTGTTGATTTAAGAAATCAAAAGCTTCGCGAGCGCCTAATGAATCTGGCATCGTCGTTAAATTCTTACTCATTACTTGACCTAGTTGCGTAAAGCGATCAACGCTCTTGCAATCCTCCTCAGTAATGATTCCGACTGGCTTTCCATTTTCTACAACAACAACTGCGCCATGCGCGCGCTTGTGCAACAAACTAATTGCATCGGCAACCGTTGATTGTGGTGAAAGGGTGATCGGTGTATCAAAGAATGGGTGACGTTGCTTTACCCACTTGATGACATCATCAACAACGCCGTGTGGAATATCTTGAGGGATAACTGTTAATCCACCTCGTCGGGCGATGGTCTCCGCCATACGTCGCCCAGCAATAGCTGTCATATTTGCAACAACTAGAGGAATCGTTGTTCCAGTTCCATCTATGGAAGAAAGGTCAACATCCATTCGAGATGAAAGTTCGGAACGGCTTGGCACCATGAAGACATCGTCATAGGTGAGGTCGTGAGTAGGTTCATTTATGAATCGCACGTAGGTAAACAATACTCAGGTAGAATAGAAAGATGTCTAATCCACTCATTTCCGTACGTGGCTTAACCAAAGTTTTCGGGGATTTCACCGCTGTAAACGGCATCGACTTCGAAGTTGCTAAGGGCGAATCCTTCGGCTTGCTCGGCCCCAACGGCGCCGGTAAATCCACAACTATGCGGATTCTGGCCGCCACATCGACCCGTACTTCAGGAACCGTCGAAATCTTGGATAAAGATCCAGAGCAGTTCGGTCCACTTGTCCGCGCTCACCTTGGCGTCGTTCCACAGCAGGACAATCTTGATAACGAGTTGACTGTTACCGAAAATCTTTACATCTATGGCCGCTACTTCGGCTTATCAAAAAAGTTTATTAGAAACAAGATTGAAGAACTTCTTGAGTTCGCACAGCTTGAAGATAAGCGCGATGTAAAGGTTGATGCTCTTAGTGGTGGAATGAAGCGCCGACTTACAATTGCGCGTGGTCTTGTCAGTGAGCCAGATATTTTGCTTCTCGATGAACCAACAACAGGTTTGGATCCACAAGCACGTCACATTTTATGGGATCGACTTTTCCGCTTGAAGGAGCAAGGCGTAACACTTGTTCTCACAACACACTTCATGGATGAGGCGGAACAATTGTGTGATCGCCTTGTGGTGATGGATAAGGGTTCGATCATGGCTGAAGGTTCACCAGCTGGATTGATCAAGGAGTATTCAAGCAAGGAAGTTCTTGAAGTCCGCTTTGGAAGCGATCGCAACAAAGAGGTTGCACCACAACTTGCATCAATGTGTGAGCGTATGGAAACTCTGCCAGATCGTGTCTTGCTGTACACCGAAGATGGCGAAGCGCTTCTAGAACAAATCATGCAGGCAAAACTTCACCCAACAACCTCACTTGTTCGCCGCAGCTCACTTGAAGATGTTTTCTTGCGCCTAACTGGAAGAACATTGATTGAATGAACGCAGGTATTGATGTTCCTCAGATTCAACGTTTTGGAGCTTTATACATAGCTTCAGCGCGTTTGAAGTCGATGTCGAAGTGGAAGGCGATCATCGCCGCCGTGGACATCGGAAACCCGCTGTTTTATTTGATAGCTGTAGGTATTGGTATTGGCGTCCTCGTTGAACAAGGTTCAGGCACCAGCGGCACAAATGGCATTAAATACATAGCTTTTATCGCCCCCGCCCTACTGGCAAACACTGCGATTACAGGCATTATGGATGAAACGGTTTTCCCAACTATTGAAGGTTTTAAGTGGCGAAAACTTTTCTTCGCACAAAACGCAACACCGATTACAGGTCGCCAGATTGCGATTGGTGTTTACCTTGCAGCTATTTGCCGAGCAATCTTTTCAGTAAGTATTTACTACATCCTTTTACTTGCATTTGATGTTGTTGAGTTTGGCGTTAGCGCCTTGTTGGTGCCGGTCGCGATTTTTGGTGGCAGTGCATTTGGTGCAGTCATTATGTTTGCCGCTGCCAAGATTGAAAAAGATGATCAATTCTTTAATATCTTGGGTCGCTTAGTGATCATGCCGATGTTCCTATTTTCCGGAACATTCTTCCCGCTATCATCGATGCCAATTTACTTACAACCAATTGGTTGGGTCTCACCGTTATGGCATGCAACTGAGCTAGGACGCGAAGCCGCTTACGATTATGGAATTAGCAATCTAATGGTCATAGTTCATTTCTCCGTTTTAGCTTCGTTAGTTGTTATTGGACTAGTTCTCTCCACACGCCAATTTGAAAAGAGGTTGGCAAAGTGAAGACCGCGGTTCAAATTGCAGAAAGTAGAAAATCCAGCGCCATGTATGCAGGACGTCCATACGTGCTCTTGGAGCGCGGTTGGATCGCTTTTAAGGCGACAACTTGGATTCCGGTTGTCACAGGTTTCGTCGAACCAGTGCTTTTCCTATTGGCTTTTGGTTACGGAATGGGAAATCTCGTTGGAGATGTAACTACCGGAAGTACAACAATTGATTACACCTTGTTTATCGCACCGGGTTTGCTTGCAAACAGCGCGATGAATGGTGCAATTTACGATTCAACCTGGAATGTTTTCTGGAAGCTCAATGAATCCAAGTTATACAAAACCATGCTCTCAACCCCACTTGGACCTTTGGATATCGCGCTAGGTGAGATCACCTGGGCTCTAATTCGCGGCTTGGTGTACTCACTTGGCTTCCTGACAGTCGTGACCGCCCTTGGTCTCACCCCAAGCTTCTGGGCGATCTTGGCGATTCCGGCAGCATCTCTGATTGCTTTTGGCTTCGCTTCATTTGGAATGGCCATTACCTCGTACTTCAAGACTTACCAACAAATGGGATTTATTAATATCGTCCTACTGCCGATGACTCTTTTCTCGGGCTCGCTCTACCCAATTTCTGTTTACCCAGATTGGTTGGAAAAAGTAATCATGGCCTTACCTCTGTGGCACGGCATCGAGTTAGTACGCGCTTTTTGGTTTGGCAATGTGAGCTCAGGAGTATTTGTTCACATCGCTTACTTCTTAGTGATGATTGCAACTGGATTGTTTGTTACATCCCGCAGATTACGAGCTCTGTTCCTTCGTTAATCCTTGCTGTAACGAGCATCAGGTACCAGCGCTGGGCATTTCCATCCTGGAGCAAT
>CAYNYE010000024.1:0-4653 GCA_964401345.1 uncultured Candidatus Planktophila sp. | reverse complement strand
TGCTTAACGATCTAAAACCAGAAACTATGTAAATTCTTTGACCATCTTTTGCGGCAGCGGCTTGCGCAGCTTTAAAACGATAGACAAGTTGTTTATCCAGCGCGGTAGGTCGAATTAAAGAATGCGGAATTGCACCCGCTCCTAAGGAAACCTCTGTTTTTTCACAACCTTTAATCACATTAGAAACACGTAAAGAAAATGTTTCTTTATTCATACAACTTAAAGGAATTGTGTCGGATGCGTGAGATACCTCATTAAAAAGTGAAAAAACCAATAAAAAGGCTATAAAAACCCTGGTTTTACTCATGGTTGCAGTCTAACGGGGTTGCTTTTTAAATAAACCATGGGAGAATTGGTCCCTAGTTAAAACTAACTAAAAACGAACCGGGAGAGTACTTCTCAAACGAGTTTCAAAAGCTGAAACCTTTGTCGTACATGTTTTACAAATGCTCACACAGAATAACCACAAGCAAACATTTAGATTCGTACCGTCCACATCCGTTCCAGTAGACCCAAAGCGTGTCGAAGAGATCCTCAAGCAGGAATGGGAACAATTTACTAAGGGAACTGGCAAGAGTGCCGAAGAAAGTCGGCGCTCATTCAAATCATTGCCATTAGGTGTTACTTCAAGTTTCCAGCACTGGGATCCATATCCAATCTCAATCGCTAGCGCTAAAGGCGCGTATATGACCGATGTCGATGGACGTCAACTGCTCGACCTTTCAATGGGTTTCGGAGCTATGTTTGCTGGTCACCTCAATCCAACAGTTATTGAAGAGATTGAAAGTTCGCTTTCTACAGGAATGCTTTTTGTTACACCTTCACCAATTTCTACAGATGCAGCAGAACGTATCTGCAAGCGCTTTGAGATTGATCAGGTTCGTTTCACAAACAGTGGAACTGAATCAACTATGTACGCAGTGCGTGTTGCACGTTCTGCGACTGACAAGATGGGTATTTTGAAAATCGAAGGTGGTTACCACGGTAGCTACGACCCATTTGTAGTCTCGTCAAAGCCACCCGTAGACAAGATTGGTAATCCGGAAAAGCCAAAGGCTTACATCGATTCAAACTTGGTTCCAGGAGATATCTACGTCGTTCCATTCAACAACATTCCAGCTCTTGAGAAGATGTTCAAGAAGAATGCAAAGAAGATTGCTTGCTTCATCGTCGAACCAGTTCTTGAAAACCTTGCCATCGTTCTTCCAGATGAGGGTTACCTGGAGCGCGTCCGCGAGCTATGCGACCAGTACAACGTTGTTCTTATCTTTGATGAGGTAAAGACAGGCCTTACTGCAGGCGCACATGGTGCCTCTGTTCGCCTGGGCGTTAAGCCAGATTTGATCACCCTTGCTAAATCAATTGGTGGTGGAGTTCCTCTTGCTGCTTTTGGTGGCAAGAAGAAGTACATGGACTTTGTAACCAACGGAAAGATGGCCCACTTCGGAACCTTTAACGGTAATCCGCTTGCAATGGCTGGAATCCGCGCCATCGATCGCATCTGTACCGATGAAGCGTTGGCTGCTGCAGAAGCGCTTAACCAGCAAGCTCTAGATCGAATCAGTGCGATTATCGAGGAGTACCAACTTCCTGCACACACCGTTGGTTTCGGCGTAAAGGGTTGTGTCACTTGGTCTACACAACCTGTCCGCAACTACCGTGATTACAAGGCAACAGATTTTGGTATTGCAGAGGCTCACTGGCTGTTTGCACTTAACCGCGGAATCATCACCCCTCCGGGATTAGATGAGCAGTGGTTAATCTCTTTGGCACATGGCCAAACAGAGATTGATCTACTTGTAGAAGATTTCCGTGAGTTTGCTATAGCACTTCGAGCATAATTCGAACCGCTTTAACCATCTGATCTAACGGCATCGTAGGCAATCCAGGGAACTCCCCTGCTTGCTCATCCATAAGTGGAACATGCACAAAACCACTTCGCACCGATGTTCCTGCAAACTTGCTTTGCATGACATAGAAGATGTGATTGCACAAAAATGCACCAGCGCTCAGTGAAACTGCTGCAGGAATTCCTTCAGCCTTAATCGCTTCGACAATCGCTTTGATCGGCAAAGTACTTTCATATGCGACTGGACCACCGACAAGAATCGGAAGATCATTTCGCATCACACCTTCATTATCGGCAAGGCGTGCATCATCTAAGTTAATTGCAATTCGTTCTGGTGTTATTTGTGTGCGGCCTTCTGCTTGACCTAACGAAATAACAACATCTGGCTTATGTTGCTCAACTAACGCAAGTAAAGCCTCTGCAGATTGCGCATACGCGACAGGCAAGATCGCAGTAACAATGTTGTCACCGCTGATCTGCTTAACAATTTCACCTGATGGATTAAGTGTTGCCTTTCCAAAGGGTTCAAACCCTGTCAGCAGCACCTTGGTCATACTCTGATCTTAAGGGCAGAAGAAAAGCCCCGAGTGTGAAAGGCACTCGAGGCTTAACTTGTGCGCGCGAAGGGATTCGAACCCCTAACCTTCTGATCCGTAGTCAGATGCTCTATCCGTTGAGCTACGCACGCTTATTTAATTGTGAAACGCAATAGTACCCGCTTTTTTTACAGCACCCAAATGCTCATATACCCACGCAGTATGGGGTTATTCAGGCAAAGCAAAGGGCGCTCGATCGCTCGAGCGCCCTTTGTTGACTTCTTAAGTTAGCTAGTACTAATTAGCCAACTTTCTTAATACGACCATCTGCTGCAGGAACCTGAGTTACCTTTCCAGCGGCCATATCAGCCTTAAGTGCATCTACAAATACATCTAGTAGCGCACCCTTTACCTTGGCTTGTGCAGGTGAGAATACATTTACATATCCATCGCCACCGTAAATTACGAAGTCGAGTGTTGTAAGTGTGTACTCCTTGTTGTCCTTTGCGATCTCAGTTCCATCAAGCTTTGTCACAGAAACAATTCTGCTTCCAAGTGGCTTTGATGCATCAAATGAGAACTTGAATCCTGAAATCTGTGGGAAGCGACCATCTCCTGGATAGTTACCACCGACACCGTTTTCAAGTGCCTTCCAAAGATTTGCACCTGTAACAACTGTTGTTGCTACCTGGTTACCAAATGGGAACACGGTGAATGCATCACCGAGTGTTACATCTAGTGGGCCAGTGCCTGTGCGGACAAGACCTGCTGCTGCTGGTACATAATTCTTTGCAGGGAATGTATCGCGGATACCGCCACCATTCTGAATTGCAAAATCTGTCTTGTACTTAGCGCGCATCAAATCTGCAATGTAGTTACCCATTGGAGTTTCACCTGAACGCTCTACAGCTGGTGATCCGCCACGTGGGAATACTCCTGAAACTTGACCGATCTTTACATCAAGCTTTGCAGATAGTTGATCCTTGTACTTCTTAACCATTGCAGCTGTTGTTGCATCTGCAGTTGATGATGTTGCTGCAACACTTGTATTGATTGAAGTTGATGCTGCTCTCAATACGTGCTGAATTGATTGACCAACAACCTTTCCACCGCGCATACAGATCTGTGTGCGTGTGTACTCAACACCTGCGTTACGAACCTGTCCTAGAACAGTTGGTGCTGTGCGAACTGTTCCTGGAAGAACAGATGCGTATGTCTGGTGGCTGTGACCACCGTAGATAGCTGCTGCACCCTTGATTTGTGAAGCAAGTGAGTTAAATAGACCCTTTGCAACGCCATCAGCATTTTCCAACCATCCCTGGTGAAGAACTGCGATTACAAGATCTGCACCAGCAGCCTTAGCCTCAGCGATTGCAGCATTTACGCCTACTACGCCTGGGTTGATTGTGATTGTCTTCTTAGCGCCTGAGGCATCCTTGTAATCAAGGTTGCCAGGGAAAATCTGCTCAACTGTCTCAGGTGTGTTTGAGCCAACTACACCAATCTTTACGCCACCGCGATCGATGATTGTGTAGTTCTTAGCCTGCTTTGAACCTGACTTAAGTGCATCAAGTGCACCTTCGCTGTAGTTTGAAACTACCCACTGGAACTCTGATGCACCAATCATCTTGTTGAGGTGATCGATGTTGCGATCATGCTCGTGGTTACCCATCGTTGAAACATCTAGACCAGCAAGGTTTAGCGCTTCAATAGTTGGAAGCTCTTCAAACTCAGTTGAGATTGGTGGAGCTGCACCGATGTTGTCACCTGATGAAACAGCGATAGTTGCTTTGTTTGCGGCACGATCTGCAGCCCAGTTGCTAGTCAGCAATGCTGCACCGAAAGATGTTCCATCAATTGCGCCGTGGAGATCGCTGAGTTGTAGAACTTGAACCGCCTTGTTTCCTGGGCTTGCAACAGTTGCAAGCTCCGCAGCTGTATAGCTCTTGTTAGATGCTGTTGGCTTTGAAAAACCGTAAGCGTTAACAGCTTGTACGACTGGAGTACCTGCAGGTTGTCCAACGACAACTGGCATTGTTACAACAGAGTTGTTTCCGATTGGAACGAAGATTGGGCAAGAGCCCGCTCCCGCTGAAACAACGTGGCCAGTTACACCTGGTTCAACAGATGCGCCTGCGGTCCACTTAACTACAACGCCCTTAGCGCCTAGATAAGAGGTTACATTTGTTGGAGCGTTCGGAAGCGAGTAAGTCGCTGCCTGCGCCGAAGGAACTAGTAATGAAACTAGTAGCGATGTAGCTAGAGCTA
>CAYNYE010000023.1:0-10658 GCA_964401345.1 uncultured Candidatus Planktophila sp. | reverse complement strand
ACAGTTGCTTGGAAGCAGATTCTGGGTGAAGAAGGTTTTGTGGTTCCAACCTTAAGAACCTTAGGGATAATTAGTGAAAGCACGACGCTGACTTCCACATCCTTTGCCGTTGTTATGGGTATGACCTATAACTTCCTGCCATTTATGACTCTTCCTTTATATGCATCATTGGAGCGAATCGATCCTCGCACTATGGAGGCATCGGGGGATTTGTACGCCAATGGATTTACAACTTTCCGCAAGGTAACCCTGCCGCTATCGATGCCAGGTGTTGTTGCA
This sequence comes from uncultured Candidatus Planktophila sp., assembly GCA_964401345.1. Taxonomy (GTDB): domain Bacteria; phylum Actinomycetota; class Actinomycetes; order Nanopelagicales; family Nanopelagicaceae; genus Planktophila. The sequence continues at coordinate 10,379 of CAYNYE010000023.1, read as the reverse complement.
GGAACCTTGTTGACCTTTATCCCTGCGGCTGGCGATTATGTAAATGCAGCCATTTTGGGCTCTCCAAACACCAAGATGATTGGAAATGTTATCGAGTCTCGGTACTTCAAGATCGTGGATTACCCAACTGCAGCCGCACTTTCATTTACTTTGATGGCTGCAATTTTGATTCTTGTAACGCTCTACATTCGCAAAGCCGGAACGGATGAATTGGTATGACGCAGAACATTAAGAGTGGGAAAGCCCCGAAGCAAAAGGATGCAACGATTCCAACAATTCCGGTCAAGGCTCGAATTTCTCGCTGGTTCGGACGTAACTTAATCCGCATCTATGCAGTATTTGGTTTTACTTATCTGTTCATTCCGGTGGCATATACCTTTGCCTTTTCCTTCAATGATTCAGGTAAATCTAATCTTGTGTGGAAAGGTTTTACCTTAGACAATTGGAACAACCCATGTGGCGCTCCTGAGATTTGTACCGCTCTCGGTAACTCAATCAAGATTGGCTTATTAGCGACAATCTTTTCAACGATTTTGGGAACCATGATCGCCTTTGCTGTGGGTCGTTACGCATTCAAGGGTCGCTCAACCTCAAATCTATTGATCTTCCTACCTATGGCTACACCTGAAATCGTTTTAGGTGCATCGTTGTTGTCACTGTTCTTGGTATTTCATATCAATCCAGGGTTCTGGCCAACGGTAATTGCCCACGTAATGTTTTGTATTTCATTTGTTGTCGTCACAGTAAAGGCGCGTATTGCATCCCTTGATCCTCGATTGGAGCAAGCAGCGATGGATCTTTATGCAAATGAGTTTGAAACTTTCCGCCGCGTAACTTTGCCTTTGGTAGCACCAGGAATCGCTGGAGCAGCTCTATTGGCCTTTAGCTTGTCATTTGATGATTTCATTATTACTAACTTTAACTCGGGCACGCTAAAAACCTTCCCAGAGTTTGTTTACACAGCAGCCGCCCGTGGAATTCCCGCGCAAGCAAATGTGATTGGCTCTGCAATGTTCTTCCTAGCGTTAGCAATCGTTATTGCAGGTCAATTTGTTGGCAAGAAAGTAAAGGTTGCTAAGTGACCAATCACGGCAATATGTACGGCCCGAACTTCACCTTTTTAGGAATTCCAGCATGCGACTTAGATGAGCCATCAACGTATGCAGGAGCCGATGTCATCATCATCGGAGCTCCAATAGATAGCGGGACTTCACATAGATCTGGTGCCAAGTTTGGTCCGCAAGCTATTCGTGGGGGAGATTACCTTCCACATGATGGATCCCGTCCTCACCTTGCATTACGCACCGATGGTTTAAAGGATCTAAAAGTCTTTGATGCTGGTGATTTGATGATGCCTGGCGGAGATTTAGTTGCATCCTTAGCGGTTCTTAAAGAAGCCACGGAGAAAATCTCACGTGCAGGAATCATTCCAATCATTCTTGGTGGAGATCACTCAATTGCTTCGGCAGATGTTGCAGGTATTGCTACTCACCGAGGCATGGGAAAAATTTCAATGATTCACTTCGATGCTCACGCTGATACAGGTGAGGATCAATTTGGCGCACTCGTTGGGCATGGAACTCCGATGCGTAACCTTATTAACAATGGTTATGTTCGCGGGGATCGTTTCTTACAACTTGGCTTGCGCGGATACTGGCCAGAGGATGCAACTCTTAACTGGATGCGTGATCAAGGTATGCGCTCTTATGAAATGACCGAGATTCACAACCGTGGACTGAAAGCGGTGCTTGATGAATCCTTTGCGACCTTGACTGATGGTTGCGATGGGGTTTTTCTCTCTGTAGATATTGATGTAGTTGATCCCGGAATGGCTCCAGGAACAGGTACTCCTGAGCCAGGTGGAATGACGAGTCGTGAATTGCTAGAAGCGGTACGACGTATTTGTTTGGAACTCCCAGTTGTAGGCGTGGATGTTGTTGAAGTTGCGCCCCCATTTGATTCAGCAGATATCACCGCGATCTTGGCTAACCGAGTGGTTTTGGAAGCTCTCAGCGCGATTGCCAAGCGTCGTAATGGAACTATGTACTCAGCAACTCAGAACCTTCTCGATCGATAAGTGAAGTTTTCTAAGGTGTCAGCGGTATCGTGCATACTCCGACGCAACTTCTCACGTTAGGTATGTAATGGAACTTCTTGGAATCCTGGCTTTTGTTGTTGCGCTGCTTTTCTCCGTCATGGTTCATGAGTTTGGCCATTACATCACCGCTCGAAAGTTTGGAATGTGGGTCTCAGAGTTTTTTGTGGGCTTTGGCAAGAGAATCTGGTCGGTTCAACGTGGCGAAACTGAGTTTGGCGTAAAGGCGATTCCAGCAGGTGGTTACTGCAAAATTGAAGGAATGGCCCCTAATGATGAGATGCCGGAGGGCGAAGAAGGTCGAGCTTTCTATAAAGCCTCCTCTGGAAAGAAGTTAATTGTTTTAGGTGCAGGATCATTTCTTCACTTTGTTTTAGGTTTTGTTCTTCTATTCACTTTGTTTGCTGGCATTGGAACAAATCAAGTTTTGCCAGTTATCAGCGAGGTTGTTCCAAATTCAGCTGCGCAAGCTGCGGGGATTCAAGCAGGGGATGAGATCCTTGCGATCAATGGAACAAAGGTGCGTGAGTGGTACAAAGATGTTGAAGCAATTCGCACATCCCAAGGTGCAGATCTCACATTAGAGATTGATCGTGATGGCCAGCTCCTGACTATCGTTACTAATGCACGTTTAACCGATATCGATGGAACCAAGCGTTATGTACTTGGAATTGTCAACGATATTGGTCTTAAGCGTTCCGGTGTTCTTCTTTCGCTAAAGAATTCAGCGATTGTCACCAAGGATTTTCTCACTGAAAGCGTTAAGTCACTTGGCAAACTGCCAGAAAAGATTCCTGCTCTGTGGGGTGCAACGGTACGTGGCGAAGAGCGAGATGCCAATGGATTAGTCGGCGTTGTCGGTGTAGCTCGCGTTTCTGGCGAAGCTGTCGGTAGCGATAAGTTAACACCGATGGAGCGTTTGGCAACCTTTGTCTTGATCGTTGCAAGCCTCAATATCTTCGTAGGTATCTTTAATTTATTGCCAATTCTTCCCCTTGATGGTGGACATATGGCGGTGGCAATTGCAGATGAGATTCGCGCCTTCTTTGCTCGACTGAGAGGTCGACCACGTCCAGCGCCAATTGATGTGACAGTCCTAACCCCAATAACAATGGTGGTTTTTGTTGTTCTGGCATCCTTGACTCTGCTGCTCTTGGTCGCTGATGTGATTAATCCGGTGACCCTCAACCTTTAATTCGGCAGAATTTGCTGTTGTAGTGCAGAATAAAGCCATGGTTGATCTCGGAATTCCAAGCGCACCACCTCCAACGCTGCATCCGCGTCGCAAGACCCGTCAGCTTAAAGTTGGTTCAGTGGGAGTCGGAAGTGATTCACCGGTCTCTGTGCAATCAATGTGCACAACTTTGACCGCCGATGTCAACGCAACTCTGCAGCAGATTGCCGAGCTAACCGCATCCGGTTGCCAGATCGTTCGCGTGGCCGTTCCTAGCCAAGATGATGCTGATGCATTAGCTCAGATCGCTAAGAAATCTCAGATTCCAGTTATTGCAGATATTCACTTTCAACCTAAATACATCTTTGCGGCGATTGATGCGGGGTGTGCTGCGGTTCGAGTAAACCCCGGCAATATCAAGCAATTTGATGACAAGGTAAAAGAGGTTGCAAAGGCGGCAGGGGATGCGGGTATTCCAATTCGAATCGGCGTTAACGCAGGTTCTCTAGATCCACGTTTATTGGCAAAATACGGCAAAGCTACTCCTGAAGCACTCGCCGAATCAGCGCTTTGGGAAGCATCATTGTTTGAGGAGCATGGCTTCTCTGACATTAAAATTTCAGTGAAGCACCATGATCCAGTAACGATGGTGAATGCGTATCGAATTCTTGCAGCCAAGTGTGATTACCCATTGCACTTAGGTGTTACAGAAGCTGGACCGATCTTCCAAGGGACAATCAAGTCCGCAACAGCATTTGGAATCTTGTTGGCAGAGGGAATCGGCGACACAATTCGCGTCTCATTATCTGCACCTCCAGTTGAAGAGGTAAAGGTTGGAATTTCAATCCTTGAATCTCTCAATCTGCGCCAACGTAAGTTGGAGATTGTTTCTTGTCCTTCATGTGGCCGTGCTCAAGTTGATGTGTATACCTTGGCTGAAAAGGTTCAAGCTGGCTTGCAAGGAATGACCGTTCCGCTACGTGTTGCTGTTATGGGCTGTGTAGTAAATGGACCAGGGGAGGCACGCGAAGCTGATCTTGGTGTTGCATCAGGTAATGGCAAAGGCCAGATCTTTGTTAAGGGTGAGGTCATTAAGACCGTGCCTGAGGCGCAGATTGTTGAAACTCTTATCGAAGAAGCGATGCGTTTAGCTGAAGAAATGGAAGCCGCCGGAGTTGCTTCAGGGCAACCTTCAGTTGATGTTCGATAGGCTTCACATATGTTGAAAATGTCTACGCTATTTTTGCGTACTCTTCGCGACGACCCAGCAGATGCTGAGGTTGCAAGCCATAAGCTATTAGTCCGTGCCGGTTACGTGCGCCGTATTGCTGCAGGAATTTACTCGTGGCTGCCATTGGGTGTCATCACACTTCGCAACGTCGAACGTGTAATCCGTGAAGAGATGGACAAGGCAGGCTTTCAAGAGGTTAACTTCCCGGCGCTTCTTCCTCGTGAAGCGTATGAAACAACTAATCGTTGGGAAGAGTACGGTCCATCGCTATTTCGTTTACAGGATCGCAAAGGTGGAGATTATCTACTAGGTCCAACACATGAAGAGATGTTCACTCTGATGGTTAAGGGCGAATACTCCTCATATAAGGATTTGCCGCTCAGCATTTATCAGATTCAAACCAAGTTCCGTGATGAAGCTCGACCACGTAGTGGAATCATCCGCGGTCGCGAGTTTGTGATGAAGGATTCTTACTCATTTGATATTGATGATGCAGGCTTGGCAGCGTCTCACCAGAAACACCGTGCTGCATATATAAAAACCTTTGATCGCCTGGGGATGAAGTACAACATCGTAAAAGCGGTTTCAGGTGCCATGGGTGGTTCTAAGTCCGAAGAGTTCTTAGCTCCATGTACAACCGGCGAAGACACATATGTTTTATGTCCAAAGTGTGGTTTTGCAGCAAACGTTGAAGCGATGATTACCAAGGTAGATGCGCAAGACCCATCTAAGGTCCCGGCACTTGAAGCCTTTGATTCTCCCAATACTCCAACAATTGATTCATTGGTCGAATTACTCAATTCAAAGTTTGGCGGAGGCTTTACTGGCGCAGATACATTGAAAAATGTGATGCTCATGGCTGACAACAAAGCGATTTCAGTTCTAGTTCCAGGAGATCGAGAGGTTGATCTCAAGCGCTTCCAGGAAAATCTTGGTGGAATTCATGATCTGCGTGTCTTTGAAGATGCAGATTTTGCAAAGTTCCCTGGACTTGTAAAGGGTTACATCGGACCGCAGGATGCAAAGAAATCAGGAATCACTGTGTACGCAGATCCTCGAATCGCGCCTGGAACATCATGGGTAACGGGTGCAAATGAAAAGGATCGTCACGCGCGCAATGTTGTGAATGGTCGCGATTTCACACCTGATGCATATGTTGAAGCAGCAGAGGTTCGCGCGGGGGATGCCTGCCCGGAGTGTGCAACCCCGGTCGTTATTGACCGCGCAATTGAAATCGGACACATCTTCCAACTCGGTCGCAAGTATGCAGAAGCCTTAAATCTGACGGTTTTGGATCACAACGGAAAATCTCAAATTGTCACGATGGGATCCTACGGAATTGGTGTTACGCGTGCGGTTGCAGCGATTGCTGAACAAACACATGATGAAATTGGCCTCAACTGGCCGGCAGAACTTGCTCCCGCGAAGGTGCACATTGTTGCTGCAGGAAAAGATGATCTTCTCTTTGAGACAGCGTTGGATCTTGGTACGCAGCTCGAAGCTCTAGGCATCTCAGTGATGTTGGATGATCGACGTGATGCAAGCCCTGGCGTTAAGTTCAAAGATGCCGAGCTCATCGGAAACCCAATCATTGTTGTTGTCGGAAAAGCACTTGCTGAAGGCAATGTTGAAGTTCGAGTTCGCAAGAGTGGCGATAAGAAAGAGGTTGCACTTAACTCTGCCGTTTCTGCGATCGCTGAACTTCTGAAGTAATTGTGTTTCACGACCTCACCTTAGCTACCGGTCTATTTCTTCTCGCTGCATCATTCTTTGCAGGTTTTGTAGATTCAATTGCTGGTGGTGGGGGATTAATTCAGTTACCGGCGTTGTTGATTGGTTTACCTAAATCTGGAACCGCTGAAGTTCTAGGAACCAATAAGTTATCAGCGGTCTTTGGAACAACGACCGCTGCGGCTCTGTATAGAAAGCAGATTAAGCCAGATCCTAAGGTCTTATTGGGTATGGGTGTTCCGGCATTTTTCGGATCTGCTGGTGGAGCGATCCTGGCATCCAAAATACCAACTAGCAGTATGCGACCAATGGTCTTGGTTTTGTTAATTGTTGTTGCGATTTATACCTGGTTCAAACCAGACCTTGGAAAGTTTGAGAACCTTCGCCACCTTCCAAAACGCCGAGTTCAAATCGCTGCCTTGGCTGGAGCGGTTATTGGTTTTTACGATGGCATCTTTGGCCCGGGTACTGGATCTTTCCTGATGTTGATTCTAGTTGCTTCGCTTGGTTATGCATTCATAACGGCTAGTGCCATTGCCAAGGTCGTAAATGTCGCTACCAATATTGGTGCAATCATGATTTTCGGAATCAATGGAGCGGTTATTTGGCAGATCGGAATCATTATGGGAGTTGCCAATATTTCTGGCGCAATTATTGGCTCCCGTTTAGCTATCAAAGGCGGCTCAACCTTGGTGCGTAAGGTTTTCCTATTCGTCACCCTAGCCCTGATTGTTAAGGTCGGAATTGCAACCTTCTAATTGTTCGCGTTACACTTACATCACAACTTAATAGAAAGAAGAGATTCATGGCCCTTAAAGATTCAATTGCCGATCTAATCCGACCTGCTGTAGAAGATGCAGGATTCTTTCTAGAAGATGTTTTCACAAGTAATCCAGGTAATCACCGCATTGTCACCTGCATGGTTGATGGTTTGAAACCCCTTAGCTTGGATGAAGTTACGGTTGTCAGCCGTGAGATCTCTGCAATTTTGGATGATTCTCCTTTGTTAACTGAGGCTTTTACTCTTGAAGTTACTTCACCAGGAATTGAACGTCCTTTGACCTTGCCTCGTCACTGGACCAAAAACTTAACGCGAATCGTAAAAGTAACCTTGAAGGATGAGACCGAAGTTTCCGGTCGACTAACAGAGTTTGATGAAGTTCGAGCGATCCTTATCGAGAACATCAAAGGCCGAATGAAGACCCATGAAGTTGCATTTGCTGACATCAAGAAAGCTCATGTAGAGATTGAATTTAACCGTAAGGATGAGATCTAATGCATGTAGAGATGAGCGCACTTGCCGCGCTAACCACTGAAAAAGATATTTCCCTTGAAGATCTGATTTATGCAATTGAAATTGCGGTCCTTGGTGCTTATAACCAGACGGAAACTGCAAAGCGACATGCTCGCGCTCACTTAGATCGCGAGACAGGCGAGATTCAGATTCTTATCCCAACCTTTGGCGAAGATGGAACGCGAGTTAGCGAAGAGATTGATTCTCCTGATGGATTTTCACGTGTAGCTACATCAACTGCGCGCCAGATCATCAAAATGAAAATGCGCGAAACTAATGATGCTGAAATCGTTGGTGAGTTCACCGCATCAGTTGGTGATGTAATTTCTGGAGTAGTTCAGCAAGGCCGCGATCCAAAGATGATTAACGTGAACCTGGGTCGAATCGAAGGTCGTATTCCGCCTCAGGAGCAGGTTCCTGGTGAGGTTTATAACCACGGCGATCGCATTAAGTGTTTTGTTGTTGAAGTTAAGCAAGGGTTAAAGGGTCCCGAGATCATGTTGTCTCGTTCTCACCCTGCACTTGTTAAGCAATTATTTGCTTTTGAAGTTCCTGAAATCAATGATCGCATTGTAGAAATCATGGCGGTTGCGCGCGAAGCAGGTCATCGCACCAAACTTGCGGTGAAGACACATCGCGCAGGAGTCAGTCCAAAGGGTTCTTTGATTGGTCCAATGGGATCACGTGCGCGTGCAGTAATGGATGAGCTACATGGTGAAAAGATTGATATTGTCGATTGGTCTGAAGATCCAGCAGAGTTTGTTGCTGCGGCGCTTGCTCCTGCGAAGGTCAGCAAGGTTGAGATCACCGATCTTGCATCCCGTAGCGCAAAGGTCACGGTTCCTGATTACCAGCTTTCATTGGCGATTGGTAAGGATGGGCAAAACGCTCGCCTTGCCGCACGTCTAACTGGATGGCGTATTGATATTCATCCAGATACCGTTGAAAGCGCGCCTGCAGACTCGTCATTATGAGAAGTGAGCAAGGCTCAGATACCATTAAGCCGTTGGATGAAACCCTTCCTGTTCGTAGCTGTATCAGCTGCCGCAAGAGGGCAAATCCTTCAGCATTAATTCGAGTGGTCTTGGTTGATGGAAAAGTAATTCCAGATCTCAAGGGTGGCGCAGCAGGTCGAGGCGCTTGGCTCCACAAGAAATGTGCAGAAGTTGCGATAGCTCGGAACGCTTTTCGTTTTGCCTTCAAGCAGGATGAAGCGGTCGATCTATCAGAACTTCTGAAGTTTCTAGAAGATCAATCGAATTAATTCGGCAGTACCTAATATCAAACGAATGGATATGAAAGTTATGAAACTCAAATGAGCTCGTTAGAACTATGAGGTCGTTCAACTAAGGCTTGCATTTGAGAAATGCGGGCCAAGACAGGAGAAATGTGTCAAAGGTCCGCGTACATGAGTTGGCAAAACAACTCGGTATGGAGAGCAAGGTTGTTCTTGCAAAACTCCAAGAAATGGGCGAGTTTGTTCGCTCCGCATCATCAACAGTAGAAGCGCCAGTTGTGCGCAAGCTGATCGAAATGTATCCCGACGCAAAACCGGTCGAGGAGAAAAAGCCAGTTAAAAAGGCGGCAGCGAAGAAAGCAGCTGCAAAGCCAAAGGGCGAGGTAAGCGCAGAGCAGGCTGCAGAGCTTGCAGCAGAGCTCGGCGTTGATATCGAAGCGCTCAAACTTGAACAAGCGAAGGCGATTGCCAATAAGGAAGAAGCTGCCAAGCATGAAGCGGCAGAGCGCGCCGCAGAAAATGCTGGAACTCCAGCACCTGCTGCACCAACTCCTTCCGCACCAATGCCACGTCCAGGCAACAATCCATTTGGCGCAGGTGGAGCGGTTCCACGTCCACCACGTCCAGGTAACAATCCATTTTCAACTGGTGGAGCGGTTCCACGTCCACCACAACGTCCAACAGGTTCTCAAGGAACTGGAGCACCACGTCCAGGAATGGCGGGATCGCGTCCAGGTTCAGTGCGACCAGGTTTTGCTGCACGACCAGGCGCACCACGTCCTGCAGGTGGTGGCTTTGCTCCGCGTCCAGGTGGCGCACCATCTAGCTCTCCCTATAAATCAAATACACCAGGAGCCGGTGCACCTACCGGTGGTCCACAACGTCCAGGTGGCGGTCGTCCACCACAACGCGGTGGCGCAGGTGGAGCATTCGGTAAGAATGCAAGCAAGAAATCAGGTCGTAAGCAAAAGTCACGTAAGGCATTACGTGATGAGTTCGACAATATGCAAGCACCACAACTTGGTGGTGCAGTTATTCCTCATGGCGATGGCAAGACTCCAATTCGTATGCGTCGCGGAGCTTCATTAGCCGACTTTGCCGAAAAGATTGGTGCAGATCCAGCAGCATTGGTAGCAGCGCTATTCCACCTTGGTGAAATGGTTACTGCAACACAATCTGTTGATGCAGATACCTTCGAAATTCTTGGCGTTCAGTTGGGTTATGACATTCAAATTGTTAGCCCAGAAGATGAAGATCGCGAATTGCTACAAGATTTCGATATCGATCTTGCAGGAGAACTTACTGATCTAGACCCAGACTCATTGGTCGCACGTCCACCAGTCGTTACTGTCATGGGTCACGTTGATCACGGTAAGACTTCGCTGCTAGATGCGATTCGCAAGTCAGAGGTCATGAAGGGTGAAGCTGGCGGAATTACGCAGCACATCGGTGCTTACCAAATTCACCATGATCATGATGGCATCAACCGTGCAATTACCTTTATTGATACACCGGGTCACGAGGCGTTTACCGCCATGCGTGCTCGCGGTGCAAAGGTAACTGATATTGCAGTACTTGTAGTCGCTGCAGATGATGCAATCATGCCTCAGACAATTG
>CAYNYE010000022.1:0-10903 GCA_964401345.1 uncultured Candidatus Planktophila sp. | reverse complement strand
TAGGAACACGCGGAGAGGCGGAACGACCATGGCACGTGACATCACAATTTCAACACGAGAACTGACCCCATTCGAGCAACTGGTTTTAGAGCTGGTCTGCGAAGGCAAATCAAATGCCGCTATCGCTGCTCAAACTTCACACAGCGAAAAGGTCGTCGAAAACACTGTTAGCCGAAGTGCACAGGTTTTTGGCATCAAATCAGATGGTGAAACTAATCTTCGAGTATTGCTAGCCCTTGCATATCGAACTCATTACGGCGATAAAGCCTTTGATAAGTTGAATGTTCCGTGCTCACACTTTGAAGTTGGGGCTGATGGTAAGGCGATGTGCAATCGTCATATTGATTAATTAATAATCAATTACATAATCACCGCCCATGAGGGCAAACTCTCACCTTTACTGTGACGAGAGGTGACCCTCGCCTTTTTCCTCATCTGCATAACACTCTCGGAGTACAAATACCTTGTATTGATTTTCGATGTCAATGCCTAAGAGGGAGAGAGTGAACAATGAAACGTAGAACCTTTGACAAGTTAGTCTCATTTGTCGGCCTGGGATTAGCGCTGTTGCTATTTATTTTCGCCGGATTGCTTAACTTTGGTGCCGGATTTGCCAATGACAATGTTCAAAGTCAGTTAGAGAATCAGAACATCGCCTTTCCAATTGAGGCTGGATTACCGGCAAACACAAAGGATCAACTTCTTAAGTGGGCGGGAATGCAGGTTACAACTGGAGAAATGGCAAAGGATTACTCAGACCTTTACATTCTTGAGCATATGAATGCATCTGCAACAGCAGTGATGGGAAAACCAGCAACATACTCCGAAGTTTCTGCGGAGTACATGGCAGCTGTTCGAGGTGGCAGCCAAGATGCAGAACGTGTTGCGAAACTTGAGGAGCTTCGTCAAACACTATTCATGGGAAACACTCTTCGTGGAATGCTTCTTGAAGCATACGCATTTGGAATGTTTGGCGTAATCGCAGGATATGCAGCACTTGCTTCGCTCCTGGGCGGACTGGTGTTTCTTGTACTCGCTATCGCCGGGTTGGCACATATTCGTCGCACTCCTGAGGATGCGATGATTTAACCCTCAACTCTCCGTGAGGGGTTAAAAAAGCGCCCCTGGGTTTATCCCAGGGGCGCTTTCCTTTACAGTTTTTCTAGATACTTAGCGGTCTATCTTTCCTGAAATGAAATCCTCAGTCTTTGTATGAGCTGCCTCATCTGTGTACTGAGTTGGAGGTGTCTTCATGAAGTAGCTAGATGGTGAGAGCAACGCTCCACCAATCTTGCGATCAAGACCGATCTTTGCACAGCGAAGTGCATCGATGATTACACCAGCTGAGTTTGGTGAATCCCAAACTTCCAACTTGTATTCGAGGTTGAGAGGAACATCGCCAAATGCGCGGCCTTCGAGGCGAACGTAGGCCCACTTGCGATCATCAAGCCATGGAATGTAATCCGATGGTCCGATGTGAACATTCTTCTCACCAAGATCATGGTGCAGCTGTGAAGTTACAGAGTTAGTCTTTGAAATCTTCTTGGATTCAAGACGATCACGCTCGAGCATGTTCTTAAAGTCCATGTTTCCACCAACATTGAGCTGGTAGGTGCGGTCTAGGTGAACTCCGCGATCCTGGAACAACTTAGCCATGATGCGGTGAGTGATAGTCGCACCAACTTGGCTCTTGATGTCATCTCCAACGATTGGAAGACCTGCATCAGCAAACTTCTTCTCCCAAACTGGGTCAGAAGCGATGAATACTGGAAGCGCATTAACAAATGCACAACCTGCATCAATTGCACACTGTGCGTAGTACTTAGCAGCAACTTCAGAGCCCACTGGTAGGTAGCAAATCAAAACATCGATCTGCTCATCCTTAAGAACCTGAACAACATCTACTGCAGGAGCATCTGACTCCTTGATTGTCTCGCGGTAGTACTTTCCGAGACCATCATTTGTGACGCCGCGAAGAACTGGAACTCCAGTCTTTGGGACATCACTAAACTTAATTGTGTTGTTCTCGCTTGCCCAGATTGCATCTGCAAGATCGAGTCCAACCTTCTTCGCATCCACATCAAAGGCTGCAACAAACTTGATGCTAGAGATGTGGTATCCCCCAACAACAGCGTGCATAAGACCTGGGATTTCTTGATCAACAGCAGCGTTCTTGTAGTACTCAACGCCCTGAACTAATGAGTTAGCGCAGTTTCCAACGCCAACAATTGCAACACGGATGTCGCCTTTACCGGTTGTGATGTTCACTCTATTTCCTCTCGGTTTTGATCATGTCTTCCAGCCAAGCGATCTCTCGATCAGCTGTCTCCAGTGAATGACGTCGCCACTCCTCTAGATATTTGTCGATACCAACAGGTGACTTCTCGAGTTCACCACGAAGGATTTCGGCTTTCTCCTTAAGGCGACGATGGCGCCCCTCAAGAATTCTTACTCTGTTCTTTGCTGAAGTTGGCGAGAAGAAGGCGAAACGAATTTCAAAACCCTCGTCCTCCCACGTTTCAGGTGTTACTGATTCAGTTAAATCCTCAAATTTGCGAGCGCCTTTATCTGTGATCGCGTAAACGATGCGAGATCTGCGCGACGTTGCATCTACCGCGGACTCTTCGATGAGGCCCGCTTCCATCATTCTGCGCAGCTGTGGGTACAGCACTGAAAAGGAAAGGGCACGAAAGGGACCAAAGATCGTTCCGATTCGCTTGCGGAGTTCATAGCCATGCAAAGGTGCTTGAGAGAGCAGACCTAGAAGGGCGAACTCGAGGGACTCTGAACGTGAACGCATCGATCCCCCATTCCACATCATTGTGATGTTCCGCTAGATGTATCTATTCGATATATCGGGTCGTAATCTAAAGGGATATAGCCAGGTAAGCAACCTAGACACCCTTAGGGGTTCCTCTCAGCCTGTGATTTACCTCAAAGTTCGGGCGTGGCGTACACACAGGTAACCCTCAGCCCCGCCTTACCCTGAATTCACAAGGCCTGAACTGGGCCGTAGATGAAAGGAAGTTTCAAGTGTCTCTACTCTCGTGGAAACTCCATGGAAACGGTAAGTCTGTAAACCCAGGCGCGGTTGTATCAACCGATGAACGCCTGACCTGGCCTCGCACCATCGGCGTCGGCCTTCAGCACATCGCCGCAATGTTCGGCGCAACCTTCTTAGTTCCAATCATTACCGGTTTCCCACCAACAACAACCCTCTTCTTCTCAGGCATTGGAACACTTATCTTCCTAGCTCTGACTCAAAACAAGGTGCCTAGCTACCTAGGTTCATCCTTTGCATTCCTTGCACCTATCGCTGCAGCTAAGACAAGTGGCGGAATGGGCGCAGCGCTCGGTGGCGTCGTAGTAACTGGTGTGATCTTGGCTCTTGTTGGTCTGATCGTTCGCCAAGCAGGTATCGGTTGGATCAACTGGATGCTCCCACCTGTAGTTACAGGAACAATCGTTATGGTTATTGGATTGAACCTTGCGGGTGCAGCAAAGAACAACTTCGTTGCAGCTCCAATGATCGGTGTCATTACCTTGGCATCAATCGGATTGATCTCAGCATTCTCACGTGGCTTCATGGGACGCATCAGCGTCTTCCTTGGTCTGCTCATTGGATATGGCGTTGCTTATGTTCAGGGCGATGTGAACACCGATGGCATCAAGGCAGCAAAGTGGTTTGCGCTTCCAACATTTACAAACCCAACATTTGATGGCAAGGCGATCATCCTTTTCCTTCCTGTGGTTCTCGTTTTGATCGCGGAAAATGTTGGTCACGTTAAGGCCGTTGCCTCAATGACTGGCAAGGATCTTGATGATCAAATGGGAACAGCGCTTATGGCAGATGGTGTTGCAACAACGCTAGCTGGCTTTGGTGGCGGTTCCGGAACAACAACATATGCAGAGAACATCGGCGTAATGGCAGCAACTCGCGTTTACTCGACAGCTGCATATTGGATTGCAGGCGTTGGAGCGATCGGTCTTTCACTGTCACCTAAGTTCGGTGCAGTTCTTAGTGCAACTCCGGTAGGTGCACTAGGTGGCGTTGGAGTTGCCTTGTTCGGAATGATCGGCGTCGTTGGCGCTCGCATCTGGATCGAAGGCAAGGTTGATTTTGCTAACTCAACAAACCTACTAATCGCAGGTTCTGCTTTGATTATCGGTATCGCCGATATGTCATGGACCCGTGGAGATTACACATTCAACGGAATCATCAACGCGACTTTGGTTGCAATCCTTGGATACCGAATCCTTCACTCAATTGCAGATGCACGAGGTAATAAGTAACATCCCATCATGATCATTCCATCGCGGTTACCTGAATACTTTGTAGCTGCAATGGTAATTATCTTGGCGCCTGGCCCGAGCGTATTGTTTGTAATCGCTCGGGCCATCGCGTGGGGTCGTAAAACCGCAGTATTTACAGTCGCCGGCAATGTGACCGGAGCTTTTTCACTTTCAGTATTTGTCGCCCTGGGGCTTGGTCCAATCTTGCAACGTTCAGAGCTTGCGTACATTGCGGTGCAATGGGCAGGTGGTCTCTATTTGATTTACTTAGGAATTGATGCGATTCGACATCGCAGTATCCATGCCGCTGACATGACAAACCAAGGAGATGTCGCGCCAAGTATTCGACGCTCAATCCGAGATGGTTTCTGGGTTGGCGCTCTCAATCCCAAGGGTGTTGTTTTCTTCGCCGCGGTTCTACCTCAATTTATCGATCGTGAACGCGGCAGCGTCACATCTCAGTTAATTCTGCTTGGAGCAATCTTTGCAATTCTGGCTTTTATCTCCGATGGATCATGGGGAATGCTGGCTGGCACCGCCCGCAACTGGCTAGCAACAGATGGCAAACGTTTAGAGCGACTACGCGCAACTGGCGGAACAATCATGATTATTTTAGGTCTTTCAGTTGTGTACTCGGCAATTGTCAGTGGTTAAGTACACAATAAGCACATGATTAAACCTGCTAAGCCCGCTCGCGAAAACATCTCCCCTTCCGATCTGACCTTTGGTTTATCAACCTGCAAGAGATGTTTGTGGATCAAATATTGGTTCAAGGTAACGATGCCTGGTGCTTTTCCATTGGTCGGAACAATGGCGGCTTTGCAGGAAGAACACTTCCAAGGCGCAGATATGCCAACGATTGACCCATCACTTCGCCCAGGAACGGTGACGAAGTGGGGCGAATGGGTTAAGAGCAAGCCACTTGTCATCAATGGCGTGGAAACTCGATGGAGAATTCTCGGTAAGTACGATCTTGTTTCAACCAATGAGGATGGAACTATAGGTTTAATTGATTGCAAGGTCTCAGATAGTCAACGCGATAGTGGACAGTTTTACTCGCCACAACTTGAGGCATACGCATACGCTTTAGAAAACCCTGCAGCTGGAAAATCGCAAACCGTTGCCTCAATGGGCCTCTTGGTATGGCGACCAACAACGGCGATTGGTAGCAACGCCGAAGAGTATGGCTTTGGAGTAATTCAAAAGTATGTCCCAGTAGAACGAGATCAAGCGAACTTTCTCAAGGTGATTGGCGAGTTCATTGAGGTACTAGAGGGTGAACTTCCTGATGCGGGTGTTGAATGCCAAACCTGTAACTACTTAACCGCACGAAACGCCTTGGATTAATCCTCTTCCTGAATTACGCCTAGCTTGGCCTTCTTAGGTGCGTAGGTATCGATGTACTCCTGGCCAGACATAGCTTGAATCGCATTCATAATCTGATCAGTAACATCACGAAGATGCTGAAGATCAGTTGAATCTCCATCAAAGTACATAGGTTCACCAAAGTGCATACCTACACGCTTTACATTTGGAATGACTTTTCCGGTTGGTTGAATCTTGTCGGTGTTAAACATCGCAACTGGTACAACTGGTGCGCCAGATTCAATGGCAAGACGTGCAAT
The DNA here is from genome assembly GCA_964401345.1 of uncultured Candidatus Planktophila sp. Classification (GTDB taxonomy): domain Bacteria; phylum Actinomycetota; class Actinomycetes; order Nanopelagicales; family Nanopelagicaceae; genus Planktophila. The sequence continues at coordinate 4,985 of CAYNYE010000022.1, read as the reverse complement.
TCCGGTGCGACCCTTATAGAGGCGACCATCAGGCGAACGGGTACCTTCTGGATAAATACCGATGCAATCTCCATCAGCTAAAACCTTCAAACCAGTGATCAATGCAGCTTCACTGCGACGACCACCTGATCGATCAACTGGAACCTGTCCCAAGGCAATGAAGGTTAGTTTTTTCAGTAAACCCTTTGGACCAGGAGAGGTGAAGTACTCACTCTTTGCCAGAAAGGTAACTTTCCGGGGAACAACCAATGGCATAAAAATCGAATCACTAAATGACAGGTGATTAGATGCGATGATTACCGGTCCCTTAGAGGGAACATGGCGCAAACCGCGAACCTTTGGACGAAAGGCCAACATCAAGATAGGCGTCAGCGCGGCTCGCAAGGTTCCATACGGCAGATTGTTCAGCACGGGGATAATTTAGTCGCTATTGACGACTATGACACTATCTGAGGGTGAGTAATCAGAAAAAAGATCCCGAAGGCTTCGATGAGGAGGAGTTAATCCGCTCAGAGTTTGAGTCGATTGTCTCTGGCTTGAATCTGGACCAATCCTCCCCTTCTACATACCTCGATGATCTGGATCGCATCGACCAAGAAGGTTTTGTTCAACCTAATCCAGCCCCCGTTACTCCCCGCGGATTTATTCAATCTGCACGAGATGCAATTGCGCGGTGGTTCCACAAAAACAACCGCGATGATGATGGAGCTGCATTGTGAGAAATTTTTCATGGGGAATATTGGGACCGGGTGGAATCGCACGTGCTTTTGCTAAGGACCTTACCTTTCTAGAAGGTCACACGATTGGAGCAGTGGGGTCTCGATCACTCAATAACGCACAAGTTTTTGCAAAAGATTTTGGTGGCATTGCCTACGGAAGTTATGAAGAGCTTGTGAATGATTCAACGATTGATGCGATCTACATTGCAACCCCGCACCCAGCACACCACGACAATGTGATTCTAGCTTTGAATGCAGGAAAACCTGTTTTGTGCGAAAAGCCTTTTGCGGTAAACGCCGCTGAAGCGCAAGCGATGATTGATGCTGCATCACATAACAAAGTTGCACTGATGGAAGCGATGTGGGCTCGGTTCTTGCCACATTATGCGAAGGTACGAGAAATAATTGCAAGCGGAGTATTGGGACCAATTCTTTCAATCCATGCAGACCATGGACAAAGACTTGCAGATCAAAATATTCCCCGCTTAGTTGATCCGCACTTAGCAGGTGGTGCATTGCTAGATCTTGGAATCTATCCAATCTCTTTTGCTCACATGATTCTTGGAAATCCTCAATCGATTAAATCGACAGCTGTGATGACCGACAAGGGCGTTGATGCGCAAACATCGATGATCTTCACATATGACAATGGTGCGCAATCAGTTTTAACCACAACCATGATTGAGCAGACACCTTGCCGCGCAGTGGTTGCTGGTTTACATGGTTGGCTCGAAATTGATCGCACCTTTTATAACCCTGCAAGCATGCGGGTGATCCTTAATGATGGATCTGTGACTCAATATCCGAGCACCTACATAGGGCATGGCTTACGCGAACAGGCTGAAAGCTTTAAACGGTTAGTTCAATCTGGAAAGTTTGAATCAGAGATCTTGTCATGGCAGGACACCATCGACATTATGAAAACTATGGATACCGTGCGAGAGCAGATTGGCCTGAAATATCCCTTTGAAGGTTAGGCGCGAGCCAAATCTGCAACGCCTACAAGGCCTGCTTCATTTCCTAATTGCGCGGCAATGAGTTCAGGGTATGGATGCTTTCCGGCAAAAGGCATCGTGCGCTCTAAGGCTTCGCGGGTTGGCTTCAACAAAATTTCGCCGGCATCGATTACTCCCCCGCCGATAACAACACATGCAGGATCAAGTAATACTGAAAGCGATGCAATCCCAGCTCCGAGCCATTGACCAGTTGTGTTGAAGGCGGCGAGTGCAACAGGGTCTCCGTCACGAGCAGCTTCGGTAATGGCCTGTCCAGTTAACCCTGCAACTGTTCCATCGCCTCTGGATAAAAGATTACGAGCGATTTCAGGGCTTGCGCTAATTGCTTCGCGGGCGTGGCGTAGCAGTGCATTTCCTGATGCGTACTGTTCAAAGCAACCACGAGCTCCACATCCACACAGATGTCCATCAGGCACAACACGAAGATGACCGAACTCTGCGGCAATTCCGAAAGCTCCACGATAAAGCTCGCCGTTAACAACGATTCCGCCACCAATGCCGGTACCAACGGTCAGCATCATCATGTGGTTTTGATTTCTTCCAGCACCAAACTTTGCTTCACCCCAAGCTGCAGCGTTGGCATCATTTTCGATGACAACCGGCAAACCAATCTGCGCCGTCAGTTCGGCATCGAGATCAACACCGTTCCAGTCCGCAATATTTGGAGTAGCGAGCATTGTCTTACGATCAGAGGAAACAAATCCCGCAGCTGATACACCAACTGAAGTGACCTTAAACTGTTGCATCAACTCTTTCGCAGTATCGGCGATGGTGCGAGTTAAATCGACACCACCTTGACGAGGAGTTTCTTTGCGAGCGGTTGCAAGAATTTTTCCATTCTCATCAACAACTCCACCAAGAACCTTGGTGCCTCCTACATCAATTCCGATCGTGTTACTCATTGGACAACTACGCCTCTAAATGTGACTTAAGTTGTGCCAGTGCAGCATCGATAGTTGCCTTCTCCGCTTTTTGACGCATCATCGCTGGTACTGGCATAGATAGTGCTACTCCGAGTTCATATGTAACCTCGGTCGTGTCTTCATCTATCGCTGTGATTGTGTAGATGCCATCCATACTGGTCAGTAGGTCTGCCTCATCAAGTGAGAACGAGATTTTGTTGGGAGCTTGGCTCCAGTCGTAATCAAGGGTCGGACGATCCTTCATCATTCCGGCATCAATACTCATCTTCACCTTGGTAATGCGACCTTGATCATCGCGCGCTAACGCTTCCGCGCTCTTGATCTGTGTCGACCACTCGGGATACTTGTCGAGTTCGAAGAGCGCCTTTTGCACATCGGCAATAGGGGCATCAATGGATATTAACGATTTGCTGAGATCTGTCATGGCGCAAGGCTACCCTCTTCCCCTTTTGTCTGCGCTCACGCTAGCGTTCCCCCCATGAATGAAATCTCAGTCCCGCCCCTCGTTCCTGCCGCAACCGCCGGGAACCTCACAAATCTGATCGCTGAACGCGCCTGGTTTGAACCAGAGCGCATCATCATGTCCCGCCCGTTGGGTGAGGGATGGCAACCTGTAACCGCGCGCGAGGTCGAAGAAGAGATTCGCGCAACCGCTAAAGGTTTAATCGCATCAGGAGTTCAAATTGGTGATCGTGTGGCGATCATGGCGCGCACTCGTTACGAGTGGACGATTCTAGATTTTGCAACATGGTTTGCCGGAGCGGTTGTCGTTCCAATCTACGACACATCATCTGCTGAGCAAATCGACTGGATTCTTAATGATTCACATTCAGTCGGAATCATCGTTGAGACTCCTGCCTTGGCAGATCTTGTAAAGACAGTCATGCCATCACACACTCGTAACTTGTGGACGATGACAGATGATGTTCTTGCGGTATTGCGTGAGGCCGGAAAGCACATTGGTGATGATGAGATCGATCGTCGTCGCAACGCGCTGACTCCAGCTTCTCTTGCGACTTTGATTTACACATCTGGAACAACTGGTAAGCCAAAGGGTGTTCAACTTTCTCACAGCAACTTCCTTTCAGAGTGCGGAAACGTTGTGCAAGGTGCAAGCGAACTCTTCCTCAAGCCAGGTGGATCAACTCTGCTCTTCCTTCCAGTTGCTCATGTTTTCGGACGCATGGTTCAGATCGGTTCAATCGCTGCCGGTCTCCACATGGCACATTGCAGCGATCCTGTTGGTCGTTTGCCAATGGATCTTGCTTCATTTAAGCCAACCTTTGTACTAGCTGTGCCACGTATCTTTGAAAAGATTTACAATGGTGCGGAAGCTAAAGCAGAGGCTGCAGGTAAGGGCAAGATCTTCCGCAAAGCTGCTGATGTTGCGATCGCTTACTCAGAGGCGCTTGATAAAAAGGGTATGTCACCAATTCTTAAGTTAAAGCATGGCTTGTTCGACAAACTTGTTTACAGCAAGATTCGTGCCGGTATGGGCGGACGTGTTGAGGCTGCGATCTCTGGTGGTGCACCACTTGGCGTTCGTCTCGGTCACTTCTACCGCGGTGCGGGTATTTCAATCCTTGAAGGCTATGGGTTAACTGAGACAACTGCGGGTGCAACGTTGAACCTTTATGGTGCGCACCGAGTTGGTTCAGTAGGTCGTCCAATTCCTGGAACATCAATCAAGATCGCAGAAGATGGCGAAGTATTGATTCGCGGACCAATCGTTATGGATGGCTACTGGCAGAACCAAGCCGCCAATGATGAGGTTTTTGATTCAGAGCGTTGGTTCAAGACCGGTGACCTTGGAAAGCTTGATGATGAAGGCTTCCTCTACATTGTTGGACGTAAGAAAGAACTCATTGTTACCGCTGGTGGAAAGAATGTAGCTCCAGCTGTATTGGAAGATCGCCTACGCGCACATCCATTGGTTAGCCAGTGCATGGTCGTTGGTGACAACCAGCCATTTATCGCAGCTCTCGTCACAATTGATCAGGATGCGCTTAAGGGATGGGTTGCAAACAATAAGAAGGAAGGCGCATCGATCAACGATTTGGTTAGTGACCCTGATCTAATTGCAGTAATTCAAACAGCTGTCGATGATGCAAATAAGGCAGTAAGTAAGGCGGAGTCAATTCGCAAGTTCACTCTTCTACCAACTGATTTCACAATCGCTGGTGGACACTTGACTGCAAAGTTGTCGGTCAAGCGACATGTAGTGGCGAAGGAGTTCGCAAAAGAAATTGAAGCATTGTTCACAAAATGAACAATGAGCGAGTAACCCTCGCACAAGAGTTACATGATGGGATCGCCCAGGACCTTGT
>CAYNYE010000021.1:0-10968 GCA_964401345.1 uncultured Candidatus Planktophila sp. | reverse complement strand
GGCAAGGGTGTTGCAGAGCGCGCTAAGGGCATGGGTGCTGATGTAATCGTTACTGAAATCGACCCAACTAAGGCACTTGATGCAATGATGCAAGGTTTCCGCGTTATGCCAATGATCGATGCTGCAAAGCTCGGTGATGTATTTATTACTGTGACTGGTAACCGCGATGTATTGCGCGACGAGCACTTCGCAGTAATGAAGGATGGCGCAATCATGGCTAACTCGGGCCACTTCGATATCGAAATCGACGTCGCATGGCTTGAGCAGAATGCAAAGACTAAGAATGCAAAGATGCGCCACCAGACTGATGAATATGTACTCTCAGATGGGCGTCGTTTACTACTTCTAGCTGAAGGCCGCTTGGTTAACCTAGGCGCAGCCGAAGGCCACCCAGCTTCTGTAATGGATATGTCATTCTCGGATCAGGCACTAACTGCTGAGTACCTCGTTAAGGAAGCTAAGAACTTGAAGCCAGGTGTTCATGAAGTTCCTACTCACATCGACAAGGAAGTTGCTTCACTCAAGTTAATCAGCATGGGTGGACGAATCGATGTTCTAACACCTGCACAAGATATGTACCTAAACTCTTGGGAGCACGGTAGCTAATGACTTTAGTTATGGTCGTCGATGACGACCAAGATCTCGCAGAGATGCTCGGCATCGTTTTAACCGGTGCCGGCATCGATGTGGATCTAGTAAGTCGTGGCGATGAGGTCATGGATGTATTCCGTAACAATCCACCTGATTTAGTGTTGTTGGATGTTATGTTGCCTGGCCTTGATGGAATCGAAGTCTGCAAGTTGATTCGTGCAGAATCTATGGTTCCAATCGTCATGCTTTCAGCTAAAGGTGATACCCAGGATGTTGTAAAAGGTTTAGAGGCTGGCGCGGATGACTACATGGTGAAGCCATTCCGTCACCCTTCAGAGTTGATCGCTCGAATCAGAACTCGTTTGCGTCGAACAAATGCTGATGTTTCTGGCTTACTGACTATTGGCGATCTTGCAATTGATGTTCAAGCACACCAAGTAACTCGTGGCGGTAAGCAGATTGCATTAACTCGTCTTGAGTTTGATTTGTTGGTCGCACTTGCAAAAGAGCCCGGCCGAGTCTTTACACGTGATGCATTGCTAAGTGAGGTGTGGGGCTACAGACATTCGACTGATACACGTCTGGTAAATGTCCACGTTCAGCGCCTGCGCTCAAAGATTGAACACGATGCTGAACATCCTGAAATCGTGGTTACAGTCCGCGGAGTTGGATATAAAGCTGGAGTGATGGGCGGTTCCTAATAATGAACCGAATGTATTCTCGTTTTCGTAATTCGCTAGCGATCAAGGTCATCCTCTCAACAGTCTTGCTTTCACTGGTTGTTATGGGAACCGCCGGATCTCTGCTTAATTCGCAGCTTTCTCGGGGCATTAAAGAGGTAAATCTCAATACCGCCCTGGTTGAAGCCCGTTCGACAATTTTCACCGCGGAGTATCGATTCCTGTTAGCTCAGGGAGAGCGGGATTCGGTTGTTCAAAAAGTAGTCGATGACGTTATTAGCTCTGCAACGACTTTGACCGCAAATGAAAATGCACGAGAAGTAGTTTTCATTCGCAGCCCTGGCAACACAATGGATAACAATTACGAAATCGCCTCAAACCTATTGGATCCTAATTCGATTCCAACTTCTTTGAGTGAACGCGTACGCAAGAAGCCAGATCTTGTTTATCAATACACAAATATGAATTACTTGACCGGCACCAGAGTTAAGGGCCTTGCAATTGGTCAAAAGGTCCAGATTCCTAACGCTGGTCAGTACGAGATGTACATTATTTTTTCCTTAGCAAATCAAGAAACCACCCTAGCTCTGATTAGTCGCTCCTTTTTCTTAACTGGCTTCTTACTTCTATTTCTTGTAGCGCTAATTACTTGGCTGGTTGTTCGCCAAGTTGTAAGGCCGGTACGTGAAGCGGCATCAATTGCGACTGAATTTACTGCGGGCGATTTTGGAAAACGTTTAAAGGTTGATTCCCAAGATGAAATTGCCACTTTGGGTATTGCCTTTAACGATATGGCTGAGTCGATTGAAAAGCAGATTGCGCGCCTTGAAAACCTTTCACGTGTTCAGCAGCGCTTTGTGTCCGATGTTTCACATGAACTTCGCACACCTTTGACTACCTTGCGCATGGCATCAGAGGTCATTCACTCTTCGAAAGATGGTTTTGATCCAATCGTGGCAAGAAGTGCCGAATTATTGGTTGCTCAACTAGATCGGTTTGAACGTTTGCTTGAAGATCTTCTAGAAGTTTCTCGCTTTGATGCAGAGGTTGCTGTACTAGAAGCGGTTGATTTCGACATTGTTCAATTGGTTCAGCGCTGTGCAGATGATTTGAGCTTAGTTGCCAAGGAGCGTAAGACCCAGATTTACATTAAATCTTCAGCCCCCGTTGTGATGATTAAGGCGGATATTCGCCGTGTAGAGCGCATTATGCGTAACCTCATGGCAAATGCGATTGATCATGCAGAGGAGATGCAGATCGATGTTCGTATTGAAGCAAGTGAACATGATGTAGCAGTGGGTGTTCGAGATTACGGTGTTGGCTTAGATGAAAACGCTTTGATCCGAGTCTTCGATCGTTTCTGGCGTGCCGATCCCTCGCGTGCTCGCACACGTGGAGGAACTGGATTAGGACTTTCCATCGCACTTGAAGATGCACGTTTGCACAATGGCGAACTTGAAGCGTGGGGACGTCCTGGACGTGGAGCTCACTTTGTGGTGACCTTGCCCCGCAGCACGTGGGAGAGAATCGATCAACGTTTAATTCCGCTACAACCAGAGGATTACAAAGCTTAGTTTCCACAGCTTTGCCTTAAGAAACTTATCACTTCACATATTCGCAATGATTGTTGCGTGGCCGCATTTTCTGAAGTTACGCAGCTCTTGTTTCCCAGTAGATGTTTTGGTTGTCAAAAATTAGGTCCCAGCATTTGTTCTGAATGTCGAAGCAGTTGGCATCCCCATTACTATCGAACTAAATTTGATGCCTTAACTGTTCATTCATCATTGCTCTACACACCAACTGCGTCCAAGATCATTCTGGCTGCCAAAGAGTCTGGACTAAAGAAAGCCGATGATTTAATAATTGATGCACTGAGCCTGGCACTTGAACGTTCCAAAGTTGATTTAACTGTGTCACGTCTGGTTCCGATTCCATCGAGCAAAGCTTCACAACGTCGACGCGGAAGAAGTTTTATTGTTGATTTGGTTCAGAAATTATCTTTACGCACCGGAATTGAGATGATCGATTGCCTCGAACTTTCTCGCAAAGTGCTGGATCAAAGTGGCTTGCATCGCCATGAACGAGCTACAAATCTCGCCGGGGCGTTTGCGCTTTCATCACGGGTCAGGGGAGAGCTGATCCTGGTTGATGATGTGGTGACGACCGGGGCAACCCTCAGAGAGGCCTTCAGGGCGGTTAATTCGCAGGGTTTTCACGCTATCGGCTCAGTCTCTGCGATTACCGCCTGCGTTGCCCAACCTCTACGATAAGGGCTTGGAACAGGGTCACACCCTTACTGAGAGGCCAGGTCAATGCCAGCGTTTGTAGACAAGATTTTGCGTGCAGGCGAAGGACGCATCCTTCGTGAATTGAGCAAGATCGTTGGCTTGGTAAATGCTCAAGAGGCTCGCTTCTCAGCGATGTCCGATGCAGAGCTACGCGAGCAGACCGCTTTATTCCAGGCACGGTATGCAAAGGGCGAAACCCTGGATGATCTTTTACCTGAAGCTTTCGCAGTAGTTCGCGAAGCTGGTCGCCGCACACTTGGTCAGCGTCACTATGACGTTCAGCTTATGGGTGGCGCAGCGATGCACAAGGGCAATATCGCAGAAATGCGCACTGGTGAAGGTAAGACTTTGGTTGCAACCCTGCCTTCTTATTTGAATGCACTTGCGGGTCGTGGTGTTCACGTTGTTACAACAAATGATTACTTGGCAGAGCGCGATAGCGAGTGGATGGGCCGCGTTCATAGATTCTTAGGACTAAAGGTTGGCGTCATTCTTGCCAACATGACACCTGCAGAACGTCGCGAAGCGTATTCAGCAGACATTACCTACGGTACAAACAATGAGTTTGGCTTTGATTATCTTCGCGACAACATGGCGTGGTCACTTGATGAATGCGTGCAGCGCGATCACTTCTTCGCAGTAGTCGATGAAGTTGACTCAATCCTTATTGATGAAGCTCGTACACCTTTGATCATCAGCGGTCCGGCCGACAAGGCGACTAAGTGGTACGTAGAGTTTGCTAATTTGGTTCAGAAACTTCAGCGCGATGTGCACTATGAAGTAGATGAGAAGAAGAAGACTTCAGGAATTCTTGAAGAAGGCGTGACTAAGGTCGAAGAGCTATTGCAGATCGGAAACCTTTACGAAGCAGCTAATACTCCAATGATTGGCTACCTCAACAACGCTATTCGCGCGAAAGAGCTTTTCAAGCGCGATAAGGATTATGTAGTCATGAATGGCGAGCTGCTTATCGTCGATGAGCACACCGGTCGCATGCTTGCTGGCCGTCGTTATAGCGAGGGTTTACACCAAGCGCTAGAAGCTAAAGAACGCATTGAAATCAAGGATGAAAATCAGACCCTTGCGACAATTACTTTGCAGAACTACTTCCGTTTATACGACAAATTGTCAGGTATGACAGGAACTGCAACAACTGAAGCCTCTGAATTCCACCAAATTTACAAGTTGGGCGTAGTTCCAATCCCAACTAACCGACCATCGCAACGTCTTGATTCCGCTGATTTGGTCTACAAGACCGAGGCTGGCAAGTTTGCTGCGGTTACTGCAGATATCGTCGAGCGTCATCGCAAGGGACAGCCAGTATTGGTTGGAACAGTTAGCGTTGAAAAATCTGAAGAGCTTTCATCATTTCTTCGCAAGGCCGGAGTTCCTCATGAGGTTCTGAATGCAAAGCACCACGAACGTGAAGCTGCGATCATCGCACGCGCAGGTGTAAAGGGTGCAGTAACAGTTGCAACCAACATGGCCGGTCGTGGTACCGACATCATGTTGGGTGGAAACCCTGAGTTCATGGCGGATTTCGAATTACAACGTCGTGGTATTTCTCCCGTAGATAACGCTGAAGAGTATGAAAAGGAATGGCCAGCAGAGATCGCACGTCAAAAGGCTGCGGTTGAAAAGGGACATGAAGAAGTTGTCGCTCTTGGTGGTCTCTATGTTCTAGGTACCGAGCGTCACGAATCACGTCGTATTGATAACCAGCTACGTGGTCGTTCAGGTCGCCAAGGCGATCCTGGAGAGTCTCGTTTCTACCTTTCGCTACAAGATGATTTGATGCGTCGCTTCAATTCAGGAATGGTTGAGCGTTTCTTGACCGCTGCTGGACTTCCAGATGATGCACCAATTGAATCCAAGATGGTTTCAAATGCGATCCGTTCTGCGCAGACTCAGGTTGAAGCACAGAACTTCGAAATGCGTAAGCATGTTTGGAAGTATGACGATGTAATGAACCGTCAGCGCACCGTTATTTATGGTGAGCGTCGCAGCGTGCTAGAAGGCGCAGATATCAAGGATCAGGTCGCGAACTTTGTTGCCGATACTTTGAGCGCATATATCTCAGCAGCAACCGCTGAGGGTTACGCAGAAGATTGGGATCTAGAGACGCTGTTTACAGCGCTCAAGACCATTTATCCGATCTCATTTACTATCGAACAACTTGAAGCCGAAGCAGGTTCACGAGTTGGATTAGATGCTGATTTCATTACCGCTCGCGTACTTGAAGATTGCCAAGCTGCATATGCACAACGTGAAGAGGCACTTGGTGCAGAGGTTATGCGCGAACTAGAGCGCAAGGTTTTACTCTCTGTTCTTGATCGAAAGTGGCGTGAGCACCTATACGAGATGGATTACCTACAAGAGGGAATTGGTCTGCGTGCAATGGCTCAACGCGATCCACTTGTTGAGTACCAAAAAGAGGGCTTTGATCTTTTCGCAGCAATGATGGATGGAATTAAAGAAGAGATTGCAGGCTTCGTATTTAATATTGAAGTCACTGTCGAAAGCGCCAATAATCAAGTTGTTGCACCAGGACTTGAGGCGAAGCAGTTGCCTCAAGCAGGTTTGCAGTACACAGCTGCAGATGAATCAGGTGTTCGCACAACTGGCGAAGTTTCTCGCAGCGCGCCATGTCCATGCGGTTCAGGTAAGAAGTACAAGCGTTGCCACGGAGGCGCCGCTTAACTTCAAATCAGCGTTAGACAGGTGCATAACCAGCGCCCGTCTAAACCTTCAAACCTGATTGCAACTACTCGTAAGCGATCTCCAAATCTAATCGTTACCGTTGCTTCGCATACGCCATCTAATGGCTCGGTGATTCTTGTTTTGCGAACTCGACCTAGCTCCTTGATGCTTCCAGCTTTCCTCTGCAGCTCGCCAAAGACTGTGTAATGACACAGCTGTTGAAGCTGTTGAGGTGATCGTCGTCCTGACCAAATTTCAACTGCGTTATAAATAAACTTCTGAATTAATGGCTCAATCTTTGGAAGTTCAATTGCTGATGTTGGTTGAGGGGCAAACTCTGCATCAAACTCCTCACCAAAAGTGCTTGGAACCAAGTACAGGCGAGGCTTCTTGTTCTCATGTATGACCGGCTCGGGCTTAAAGATCTCAAGAACTGGATGTAAGAAATCCTCATCAGGATCGCTCGATAAAGGCTTAAGTTCTATGGTTGTAAAGGTTGGCAGCTCTTCGTACTCGCGTTGTGTTGTCATGAGTACACCTTTTCCACTTACGGCCGCGACAAACTCACTCTTTAGTCTCGAGTTAACTCATACCTTTGACCGATTGTGGATAAATCGTCAGCTTAGGCTTCGGCAGCCTCTTGGGTACGCATATGAAAAACAACAAGAGCTCATTGAGCGCACGCATGCCTTTGGCCATCACCTTGATAATCGCCGCCTTTGCTTCGGCTTTCTTTATCTCAACATATTCAAATAAAGGAGACACATACTGGGTGCTGACTAGCCCGATTACTACTGGCCATGTAATTGCACCTTCTGATGTTCGATCGGTACACATGAATCTATCGAGTAGCTCTCAAAACTATTTAAGTACCGCTGATCAGGTAATTGGCTTAGTTGCGAAACGAACAATGGTTGCTGAAGAAGTCTTATCAGTTTCGGATGTGACAAACGCTGGTGATTCCTTGGCAACAAGTGCCGTCCCAATCAGTTTGCGTTCATTAGATCTCGCTTCTGGTGTGGGCTTAGGTGACCCAGTTGATATCTATTGGGTACTTGATTCTCGTAACGGGGAAGCGGTAGTCGATCCAATTTTAATTCTGGGAGGAGTCACCGTGATCGGCCTAGATGATTCAAAAAACGCTCTTGGCGGAGATGTTTCAATCAGCGTTGCCATTGAAGAAACGCAGGTACTTCGTTTACTCAGCGCAACAACACAAGGTCGCCTAGTTGTGGTGCGTTCATATGTCTGAGCTTGAAATGCCAACAGTAATTACCGCAATTGCCAATCCTGAAGCTGAAGGATTTGTTGCAGGAACCTTGTTTGCGCAGGGTTGGAATGTAATCTTTAGAGCGATCGATTGGGGCTCGCTTCGCACGTATTGCGAGGCAAATCCGGCAGTCGCTGCAAATGCGCTCTTGATCTATGGAAATGATCTGCCAGGCATTAGTACGAAAGTTGTCGATGAGCTAAACGCATCGGTGCGCCAAGTGATTGGTTTTTCAATTCCCAACACGGCACATGGAGAGTTTGAGTCACTGCATCCATTGCCAGTGGTCGGGACGGATTTAATCTCATTAGTCCGGGGTTTTGTGCGAGCCCCCATGGTGCGATCAAGCGCGATCACGCAGCGCAAGGCTCGAAACTCAAAGGTGATTGCGGTTTCATCTGCAGGCAGCTTCACTGGATGCACCTTGATCGCCCTCAATCTCGCGATGGAGTTAAGCGTGATTGAAAAATCCACTCTGTTGATCGAGGCAAATTTCCGAGCACCATCTATCGCACCCGTTCTTTCAATGCGAAATATTGCCGAGGGTGGGATGTGGAAATCGATTGCACCCAATCTAGCGTTAGCTGAGATAACACAGGAATCAGCTGATCAGTTAGAAAACTTTATGGACAAAGCGATGGATCAGTTTGATGTAATTATCATCGACATTGGTTCGATCTCTGGCTTATCAAATCGCTTGACCGATAGGCGATGGACTTCCAACATGACAACGTGGTGTTGCGATCAGGCTGATGAATTAATGGTTACCTCGCGCGCAGATCACTTGGGACATTACAGACTTTGCCAAGTCATTGATTTGCTACAGCAGACTTCGATTCGTGCGCAGTTGAGCTTCACTCAAAATATGAAATCGCCCGGAAAGCGGGGGGATGCTCAAATGGCTAGGTTCTTAACGACCACTACCGCTTTGAAGCCAATACGTGTTCGAAGCATTAAGGAAGATAACCGTTCTGCTCAAGCTGCTGAGGATGAACATGCAACCCTGCTTGAGACCAATGAGCGCTCAAATCTTCGTAAATCGATCGCAGAATTAGCTAGAGAAATCATTTCTTAGGATCTATTACTATGGGTGAATGCGCGCATACCTTCCCATCAGCCATAAGGATCTTGAGGCCTTTGTGCAGAGCAAGAGCTTTGATGCCGATGAGGTTTTCGCTCCTACCCAAGCCTTTGTCGCTGAAAATTCAGATTGCGATGAAGAAGAGCTCGAATACCTTCTCTCGATCGCTGCAGGGGAAGAAGCCCTTGAGTTGCGCCTATCAGAGGGTGCACCCGGAATCGTTCTAGCCTTTGAAATTACCGATGAACAAATCGCTGAAAGTTATGAAGATTCAGTAACTTTGAAATCTGCGCTTCCGTGGGATCAATTGCAGTGCGCACTTCTTGCCTTTCAAGGTGATGACGAATTGGTGTGGTTTGCTACCCAAGAGATCGAACTTCACTTGGCGGAGTGGAAGTAACGATGTTCCAGCTGGAAAAATTGCTTGGCGCACGAACAACAATCACAATTGATCAAGCCAATCGAATCCGAGAGTTAATTGCAGATTGGCAGTTGCTATCGGATCTTTCCTTTGCCGATCTAATCTTGTGGGTGCCGATTCGTAAAGATGTTTCTATGTGGCCAACGGGTCACATTGCAGTCGCGCATATTCGCCCAACAACTACTTCAACAGTTTTTATCAATGATGTTATTGGTGATGAAGTTTTGTGGGGAGCAAAACCTGGTATTGATGAAGCGCTTTCAGGCGATGAGATTATTTCTTCAATCGATCCTGAAAAAATAGGAGAGATGCTTGTAAAGAGCGAAACAATTCCCGTTTCTTTCGAAGGCCAAGTCATCGCGGTAATTTCAAGCCACAGAAATGTGGAGCATTCCCGTGGATCTGGAAAGCTTGAAAGTAACTACCGTGAAGTTGCACAATATCTGTATCAAATGGTCGCCCAAGGTACTTTTCCATATAAGGATGCTGGAACACTCTTTGAGCCAGTGCCACGCGTAGGGGATGGAATGATTCGCTTGGATGCGAATTCTGCGATTTCATTTGCTAGCCCTAACGCAAAGTCAGCGTTTTCTCGCATGGGCTGGCGTGGAGATTTAGAGGGAAGAAACCTTGGCGAGGTTGCTGAACAGGTTGTAACGGCATCAGCAAATGCATCTGAAGAAGGTGTGCGTTCACGCCTTAATGGAAAGCAGTTACAGCGGGTAGAAATTGATAATCAAGGCGCGACTATTGATTTATTGGTTCTGCCATTGATTATCGGTAGCGACAAAATCGGAGCCATAGTTCTGCTTCAAAATGTAACTGAGCTGCGCAGACGAGATCGTGAGCTAGTAACCAAGGATGCGACTATCCGAGAGATTCACCATCGCGTTAAGAACAACCTTCAGACGGTGTCGGCTTTGCTGCGATTGCAATCTCGCCGAATCGAAGATCCAGCAGCAGCTGCAGCTCTAGATGAAGCGGTTCGTCGTATCGCATCGATCGCGGTTGTCCATGAAACCCTTTCAAACAGCACACAAACCACGGTGGCATTTGATGAGGTTCTTAGTTCGCTAGTTACCCACGCCTTAGAGCTAACTCCTCGAATGGGTGAACTAACCATTGAACGAATCGGAGAAATTGGTTCATTGGAATCACGAGTAGCAACACCCCTGTCATTGGTTGTTACTGAGCTCATCCATAACGCCTTAGAGCATGGCCTGTACGAATCCGGAACTCATTTGAAGATTGAACTTCAGCGATACAGCAATGAAGGTTTAGTCACGATCTCTGATGATGGAGTCGGATTGCCAGAAGGTTTTGATCTGCTGACCTCATCTAATTTGGGATTACAAATTGTGCGCACACTTACTGAAAATGAATTAAAGGGTGAGCTGAAATTAGAATCCACAGACAAGGGAACACAAGCAAAGTTGCGCTTCCCACTTTAGATTTGGTTTTGCTGCTCCATTAAACGAGCGCGATTACGTGCAGCGCGACGCTTCAGTGCGCGACGTTCATCTTCAGATAAACCGCCCCAGACTCCAGCATCCTGACCGCTCTCAAGTGCCCATGCAAGGCATGGCTCTTTAACGATGCAACGGTTGCACACCTTTTTTGCCTCTTCGATTTGAGTGAGGGCAGGACCTGTATTTCCAACTGGAAAGAAAAGCTCAGGGTCTTCATCACGGCACGCTGATTGATGACGCCAATCCATCGCATGTCTCCTTAGGGAAGCTCACAAAGAAAGTGAGGGTGTTAATACACACAGTTGTGCGTGCAAGGTCTTAATTGTCCACTGTGCGGCGGTGTTATACAAGGATGAATGGGAAAGAGTTTTCAAATTTAGGGTGATCTATCTCAAGTGCCCCCGACAGGAATCGAACCTGTGCACCTGCCTCCGGAGGGCAGTGCTCTATCCCCTGAGCTACGGGGGC
>CAYNYE010000020.1:0-11104 GCA_964401345.1 uncultured Candidatus Planktophila sp. | reverse complement strand
GACTACACCTTTACGGTTAAACAAGTAGGAAACAGAACCAAGATCTGCCATCGAGCCACCGTTACGGGTAACTGCAACCTTTACTTCAGATGCTGAACGATTTCTATTGTCAGACAAACACTCAATCATTATTGCAACACCGCTCGGGCCGTAACCCTCGTACATGATCGTGATCCAATCCTTTGCACCAGCTTCAAGGCCAGCACCGCGTTTGATTGCACGTTCAATATTGTCTGAAGGCATTGATGACTTTTTTGCTTTAGCAACCGCATCAAACAAGGTGGGGTTTCCATCCATATCGGCTCCGCCGTTACGTGCAGCAACCTCAATTGCACGAATCTGCTTCGCAAACACTTTCGCACGTCGGCTGTCGATAATCGCCTTCTTATGCTTTGTCGTAGCCCACTTGGAATGGCCTGACATGGCTTCACCTCTTTTTACCTCAAATTAATTGCTTATTAACGCCTTACTTTAGCGTCTCAAGCGCTGGGCGGGCTACCTGCTCAATGAAATATCTATGAATTCGATTATCGCCCGTTAACTCAGGATGAAAAGATGTTGCAAGCGCAGTTTTTGAACGCACAGCTACGGGATGCGAATCCACTGAAGCCAAAACCTGGACGGAGTCAGAGATTTTTTCAACCCACGGTGCACGTATAAATACCGCTCTAATCAGTTCATTAGAACCATCCGCAAACTCGATATCTGACTCAAAAGAATCAACCTGCCGACCAAATGCGTTTCTGCGAACTGTTATTTCAAGACCGCCAAAACTCTTCTGACCTTCTTTTGCATCCAGAATCTCTTCCGCAAGCAGGATCATTCCCGCGCAGGACCCATAAACCGGCATGCCCTGCTTAATTTTATTTCTGATTAATTCATAAACGTCGAAGACTTCAGCTAATTGGGCGATAGTTGTTGACTCTCCCCCAGGTAACACAAGGGCGTCGATCTCTTCGATTTCAACTGCACGTCGAACACTGACCGCTTCGACACCACAAGATTGCAAGGAGGCTAGATGCTCACGAACATCACCTTGAAGCGCTAAAACTCCAACCTTCATTGAAGAGGCTGTTACCAGCCGCGCTCTGCAAGACGATGTGGTGCAGGTAGATCTGCGACATTGATTCCAACCATCGCTTCGCCGAGACCACGTGATGCTTCAGCAATTACCTTCGGGTCATCCCAGAAAGTTGTTGCCTTTACACATGCCGCTGCGCGTTGTGCAGGGTTACCTGATTTAAAGATTCCTGAACCGATGAATACGCCATCTGCACCCATGCTCATCATTAATGCAGCATCTGCTGGGGTTGCAATTCCACCTGCAGTGAAAAGAACGACAGGAAGCTTTCCTGTTTCTGCAACTTCCTTTACAAGCTCATAGGGTGCTTGCAACTCCTTAGCTGCTACGTAAAGCTCATCTTCGCGCAATGATGATAGACGACGAATTTCTCCACCAATCTTTCGCATGTGCTGCATTGCATTTGAAACATCTCCGGTTCCAGCTTCGCCCTTAGAGCGAATCATCGCGGCACCTTCATTAATGCGTCGTAGAGCTTCACCAAGGTTTGTAGCTCCGCATACAAAAGGAACGGTAAAATCAAACTTATCGATATGGTTTTCGTAATCAGCTGGAGTTAAAACCTCTGACTCATCGATGTAATCGACTCCGAGTGATTCAAGAACGCGCGCTTCAACAAAGTGTCCGATGCGGGCCTTAGCCATAACCGGAATGGATACTGCCGCTTGAATCTTTTGAATCATGTCTGGATCGGACATGCGAGCGACTCCACCTTGGGCGCGAATGTCAGCAGGAACACGCTCAAGTGCCATAACTGCAACCGCACCAGCATCTTCAGCGATCTTTGCTTGTTCAGCGTTAACGACATCCATGATGACGCCACCCTTAAGCATTTCAGCCATTCCGCGCTTAACGCGACCGGTGCCTGTTACTTCAGCCATGATTTGAACTCCGCTTCAATCGAAAGATAGAGCCCAATCCTACTTCGTCTTATCGGTACTCCGCGACGTGAATTCAGGCTCACGATCAGTTAGTGCGACCCATATCTGCCCTGGGGCAAAGTTCATAACCGTTCCATCTGGCAAGGTAAAGGTAGTTCCCGAATCCGGAAAAGCTCTGTTCCAGGTTGTTGTAAACATTTGACCATCTCGAAGGATGTACGCCTTTCCGCTTCCAACCGTCTTCGACAAAGGAGTAACTCCTCCAAATTTATCGCCGTACTCAGATGGTGATATTTCCACCATCTGAATCACCAAGGTAGTAGGTCCTAAGACTTTCCCGGACTCTGCAAGATTAATTTTATTGTTATGCGAGAGCAACCATCTTGACTCCTTGGAAGACCATTCAGCCGAATATGTTGCCGCTGGCCAATTCACCACTACCTTTTCAATGAGTGACCCACCTTCTGGAAGATCTCCAAAAACAAACCCGACATTTTTTGCGGTATCAACATTAAGATTCTCTTCGACAATTTTTTGCATCAAAAGATCTGCGCGTAGAACCATCGCATAAGGCTGAACACGTGTCTGATCGGTTGTGTAGATCTTTGAGCTCTCGTGCTGCGCTCCAAGGTCTTCAAGATTTGCGGTTTGAATGACGGGAAGCAGTTTTCTTTGCGCGCCGCTATAGGCAAAAGCAACTCGACCGTACTGACTCAAAATGTCGATATCAGAAATTCGTGCGCTTCGCACCGGACCAATTCGCGTAGGTATTACCGATGAAAAAATTGCAGCTAAACGTGTCAATCCGCCTTCTACTTGTTCAATATAAACAACATCTGCATCTTCAATGCCAATCTGAGGATGAGCCATATTGGTGTCATCTACTTTGACCGCAAGTAACTGACCATCAACACCTTCGCGACCACTTAAAACGCTTGTGGCTTTCTTTTCTGGAAGTAAACCAGTGACCGCAGAGCAGCCTGACAGCATGACTGAAACTGTGACCAGTGTTATCAGAATTCGCTTAGAGGACATCTGTCTCGAATTCATAGGTAATTGGCAGTGGGGCCGTTCCTGCAAGGCGGAAAGCTTTAACCACAAATTTGCCGCGAACCATTTGAGTGCGCGCCACTGCATCGGTATGGATAGCGATTGCAACACGAATCTTGTCGGTTAACACTGATAGCTCGGTTAGCAGAGCGCTGTCGGCTTTTGTCGCAAGGTGCTCTGAGTCCTCAAGTAAAAGTCCTAGGGCACCCGACAAGCCACTTTCGGCTTGAGAACGATTTTGAATGTTTGCATCACGAGCTTGATATGCAGCCGCCGTCAGAAGCATCGATGAAGCAGGATCGGCAATATCGCTGTGTGCTATTTCAAGCGCAACCGCCGCTCTCTTTTGAAGAAGAACATCCAAATTAGCCCAGCTGGTTTCAACTCGGTGATGCAATCGATCGAGCCGCGTTGCAGTGAAACTTAAATACCAGGCTGACACCATGACAGCCAAAATGACTAAGAGCCAACGAGTCATTATTTGTCATCCTTGCCTAAGAAGCGATTCCACGGACGGGTATCGGATGCCAGGCGAACTTTTTCGCTTCCAACAATAGACATTTCGTACACAGAATAAATCTGCTGGGCAACTACAGTCCAATCAAAGATTTGAGCATGTGCTTTTCCTGCGCTTGCCAGCTTCTCCCGCTTCTCTTCATCGCGAAGCAAATCGATTACTACCTTCGCAAGCTCTGTCGAACTTTCTGACTCAAAAAGAGCTCCGAATTCTCCGTGACCCAGCAAGTCATCAAATGCTGGGATATCACTGGCCACAACGCAAGCTCCGCCGGCCAGCGCTTCCGCCAAGATTATTCCGAATGATTCACCACCTGTATTGGGTGCCACATACAAGGAAACCGAGGACATAAAGTCTGCTTTTTCCTCTTCTGAAATCTTTCCAAGAAACTCAAATCTATGGCGAAGTTGTGGGTCAATACTTTCTATAACTTCTTCAGGATCTCCAGGTCCTGCAACAAAGACTTTTACATCAGGAGCAAAACGCGAGATTACTGGCAATGCATCAACCAGAATTCCCAACCCTTTTCGAGGCTCTTCAAATCGTCCGATAAATCCAATTGTGTTTCCAGACCATTTGCTCTGGGATCTTCCATGCGCATATCTACTTGCGTAAATACCATTAGGAATAATGATCGCATCAGTATCGAGATGATCTGTAAGTGTTAGGCGTGCTGCTTCTGATACTGCAATGCGCGCTGATAACTTCTCGATTGCAGGCTCAAGAATTGGGCCGATAGCAAAAATGATTTTCTGTCGCTTAGCTGCGGCGTGAAAGGTGCCAACCATCGGACCATCCGCCGCCCAACATGCCAACAAAGAGATTGATGGGATCGCAGGCTCATGCAAATGCAACAGATCAAAATCGCCTTGAGAAATCCACTGACGAACTCGCGCAAATGCGACTGGACCGAACAAAACCCTGGCAACTGCACCGTTGTAAGGAATTGAAATTGGTTTTCCGGCATTGACAACGTAATGCGGCAACTTGCTTTCATCTATGGCCGGCGCTAAGACCGATACCTCGTGCCCTGACGCCATCAAAAACTCCGCTAAATCCCTTATGTGGTTTTGAACGCCTCCAGGCGTATCCCAGCTATAAGGGCAGACAATTCCAATTTTTAAAGAACGGGTTAGCACTATGAACGTTCCTTAAAATCGCCATCAACCCAAATGCGTTGCAACATATGCCAATCGTGTGGAGCTTTCCTTATCCCGCTTTCAAATTGCTGCGCAGTCATCTGAACAATCTCTTGAACTTTCTCGCTTTCATTTCCAGAAGTAGGGAGCACGACAGTATTGAATTCGATGTGAATTCCCGTCTCGGTATAGGAAACAAATGCGGTAATCAACGGCGCCTTAGTTCGCAGTGCAAGCAAGGCTGGGCCTGCTGGCATGCGCGCTGGGCCACCAAAGAAATCAACTTCAATACCGGATCGTGAGAGATCTCTATCGGCAACTAGGGCAACCAGCGCGCCTTCATCGAGACGTTGAGCCAGAGTGTCTAAAACTCGCCCGTCAAGAGGGAGAACTTCCATTCCCATAGACTCTCTATAACTGAGGAACTTTAAAAAGAGCTTTTCAGGCTTAAGTCGCTCAGCAACGGTTACTAATCGAACCTCTTTAGCGCAGAAATACGCACCCGCATGATCCCAATTGCCTGCATGAGGCAACGCGACAATCACACCGGTTTTGGCTGCAATCGCATCCATAAGCAAGTGTTCATTAGTCACTGAAACAGTATTTACAACCCGATGCTGTGACCAATCTGGAAAACGAAATGTGTCACACCAGTAACGCATATAAGAGCGCATTGCGTCGACAACCAGAATTTCTAAATTCAATGAGGTTAAGTTTGGATTTGTTCTTGAAAGGTTAGAACGAAGGCGCTTAACGCTCTTGCCATTCCGATTTACTAAAAAGTCGGCCACACGGTAGAAAAACTTGTACGCAGATTTTTCCGGCAACCATCTAACAATTCGCCATCCAGCGAAGTAGATGTACGCCGATAAATTATCTTTCACCTTAAATCGCTCGCTTTACAATGAACATTCTTTGGACGACGGTGAAAACACCTAGGATCGCCAAAATCCACAACCCAATTGATAAAACGTAAGGAACGCCCAAGCCATCAAAACCTATCGCGGCTAGAGAAATAATCAGGCGCTCTGTTCTCTCAGCGATACCGCCGGAACATGCGATCGCAAAGCTTTCTGCCTTTGCTCGAATATATGGAACCAGCAGACCAGTTACCAATGTGGCAAGAGCGACATAAGCCAGACCGTCATTGCGTTCAATTAAATAAAGCGCAACTCCTAAAAGAATTGCCGAATCCGTAACACGGTCAATTGTTGAATCTAAGAATCCGCCCCATCTGCTCGAACCCGCACTTGAAAGTCGAGCCATAGTTCCGTCGAAAAGGTCGCTTAATGCCAGGATGCAAATGATTACTGTGCCTACAAAAAACTCTCCTCGCGGGTAGAAATACAGGGATGAAAACACAACGCCTATCGCACCCACCCAGGTCACCGCGTTCGGGGTAATCCCCCGTCGCAGCGCAAAGGCGGCCACAGGTGTAATTACCTTGGTGACCGACGGCTTCAAACGTGCGCTCAACATCAAGGACCATCGTAGGCTGAGCCAGTGCAAACACAAATCACCAACGGCATGATTCATGTCTATGGCCATGCGAGTGCCGACCCAGCACGAGTGGCTGAGGCCTTTGGTGCAACCCTTGCTCAAGAAGTCCACAGCGAGAGTGACCTCGCGATTTTCGCGGTGAATCCTTCAGCCGGAGTTGATCAAGCCACCATTGATCAGTGGGCACAATTAGATGAGTTTCAGATTCCGCGCTTACTTGTCGTCACACATTTGGAAAAGCTTGAAGCTGATTTTGATGATGCTGTGATGATTGCTAACCGCGTCTTCTCCCCTATGGCGACGCCATTCTTAGTCTTACATGATGAGCTTGGATTACCGATCGCACTTATTTCCTTGAAGGATCTTTCAATAATTGATTACTCATCAACCCCGCCATCAATCAGAGCGTGTGAACCAGAGCATGAAACCTTAGTTCAAGAGTTCCGCGATGAGTATCTTGAACTTATTGAGGCCTCGGGCGATGATGCATTTTCCGCCGGATTACTTTTTCCTGCAATTCCGTTGTGGATCGAAAAAGGCATCGGTGTAGATATCGTGAAGAGATATATCGATCAGTTGCAGTGAATCACCAAGCTGCAGCGATTTCAGTGCGGGTAAGGTGCAGTAATTGAGGAAGTACTTTGGTTTTTCCAATAATCGGCATGAAGTTTGCATCTCCGCTCCAACGAGGAACCACATGTTGATGGATGTGTGCGGCTACACCAGCTCCGGAGATAGCGCCTTGATTCATGCCCAGATTAAAACCTTCAGGCGCGGAAACTTTTCTAATTGTTTTCATTGCATGAGCTGTTAACGCGGAAATCTCATCTCTTTCCTCAACAGACAAATCAGTCAGATCTGCAACATGGCGAAATGCACAGACCAATAAATGACCAGGGTTGTATGGATAAAGATTCATCACCACATAAGCTGTTTTCCCGCGATGGACAATTAAGCCTTCTTCATCCTGCATCTCCGGAATCGCACAAAAAGGGCATTCAACCTCGTTGCCCTCAAGCGGACGATTTTCACCACGGAGATATTCAAGACGATGTGGGGCCCAGAGACGTTGCCAACCATCAGGCATTCCCGCACCGTTTATCTCGTGATCCATCAGTTAAACCTGAGTTCGTTCAGCAACGACCTTTTTGATCTCAGCAATCGCTTCAGCAATAGGAATGCCATTCTTTTGTTCGCCATTGCGATAACGGAAAGAAACAGCACCAGCTTTCTGATCTTCCTCACCTGCGATTACCATGAATGGAATCTTCTGCATTTGAGCATTGCGAACTTTCTTTTGCATACGATCATCAGAGGCATCTAGTTCAGCACGGATTCCGGCTTTTCTCATTTGAATCATAACTTCGCCTAGGTAATCTGCAAAGGTGTCAGCAACTGGAATACCAATCGCCTGTACTGGCGCTAACCATGGTGGGAATGCTCCGCTGTAATGTTCTGTAAGAACACCGAAGAAGCGCTCAATCGATCCGAATAAGGCGCGGTGAATCATCACCGGACGTTGACGGGTTCCATCTGCCGCTGAGTATTCCAGTTCAAATCTCTGTGGCAATTGGAAATCAACCTGAATAGTAGACATCTGCCAGGTTCGTCCAATTGCATCCTTAGCTTGTACGGAAATCTTTGGACCATAGAAGGCTGCTCCACCCTCATCCAGAACTAGTTCAAGATTCTGTGCGGTCGCGGCCTTTCGCAAAGCTTCTGTTGCTTCAGCCCAATCTGCATCCTCGCCAACAAACTTTTCTTCATTTTTGGTTGAGAGTTCCAGATAAAAATCATTAAGACCGTAATCACGCAAGAGATTGAGAACGAAGGTCAAAAGCGAATCAAGTTCACCAACCATTTGATCTTTGGTGCAGTAAATATGAGCATCATCTTGAGTAAATCCTCTCGCACGGGTGATGCCATGCAGTACGCCAGATTTTTCGTAACGATAAACAGTTCCGAACTCAAAGAGACGTAATGGAAGTTCACGGTAAGAACGACCTCGTGATTTGTAAATAAGATTATGGAATGGGCAGTTCATTGGTTTCATGTAGTACTGCTGACCGGCGCGCTTTATAGTGCCATCAGCATTGAGCTCTTCATCCAAGATCATTGGTGGATACATTCCATCGGCGTACCACTGCAAGTGTCCTGAGGTTTCAAATAATGCAGCCTTGGTTAAATGGGGCGAGTAAACAAACTCGTAGTTTTCCTCTTCGTGGCGAATACGTGAGTAATCCTCCATCGCACGACGAACGATTCCACCCTTGGGATGGAACACGGCAAGACCTGAACCAATTTCTTCTGGGAAAGAAAACAAGTCTAGTTCGGTTCCTAAGCGACGGTGATCACGCTTCTCTGCCTCGGCCAATAACTCTAAGTACGCATTCAACTCATCCTGCGAAGGCCAAGCGGTACCGTAGATTCGCTGAAGCATCGGATTCTTTTCAGAACCACGCCAGTACGCAGCTGCTGTACGCATCAATTTGAAAGCTGGAATGTGTTTTGTTGACGGCAAATGCGGACCACGACATAAATCGCTCCATACAGGATTGCCATCACGACCTAAATTGTCATAGATCGTTAATTCAGAGCCACCGACCTCTACTGAAGCTTCTTCTCCTGCGGGACCCTTGATTCCAATGAGCTCACACTTGTAAGGCTCATGAGCTAACTCCTTAAGTGCATCCGCCTCGGTTGTCACGCGACGACGAAACCTTTGGCCTTCTTTCACAATCTTCCGCATTGCACTTTCAATTTTGACCAAATCATCTGGATTGAAGGTGTTCTCGGGATCAAAGTCGTAATAGAAACCATCCTTGATTGGTGGTCCGATTCCTAGACGAGTGTTTGCGTACACCTCTTGTACTGCTTGCGCCATAACGTGCGCTGTCGAGTGGCGCAATACTGCCAAACCATCCGGAGACGAGATAGAGACTGATTCAACAACATCTCCATCAACTAGATCGGTCCAGAGATCTCGCAGAACACCATTAATTCTGCAGACAACTACATCTTTGTTTTCTGCAAACAAATGGGTGGGGCGTTGATCGGCTCCTACCTGCTGGGCTTTACCGTCAACGGTGACCGAGATCTGGGACATGTGATTAGCCTACCGAAGTCCTAAGCGCCATCGCTTCAATTTCAGCATGAAATTCTGGGGATTGCAGTAATTCCCTGCCATTTATTGAGGCAATAGGTTGTGCAATTCGTAGACTGCTCAACAAGAATCCGGAGCTCACATCCTCTAACTGTGCTTCCGAGATACTTCGGACTAATACCCCGCAGTTTTCGATCACTAACGCGCGCACGATTCCGGGCAACACACCATCACTAATTGGCGGGGTAATCCATTCATCCTCGATGCGCAAGAGAAGGTTAGTGACTGAGCCTTCACACACTCGCCCTTGATCATTTACAACAATCGCTTCGTCGGCTCCGGCATTTTGTGCAAACTTTAGAATCTCTAAACGATGGTCATATGGAAAACTCTTGACCGGCTGACCCTGGCTCTTTAATGACTTTTCATACGTCACTAACTTTGCAGGCTCGATTAAAGTTTCATACTCAAGATGGGCAGCCGACCAATTTCCATCTTCGCTAAAGGACAAGCGAAGAACACCCTGCTGGAACACTTGATCGGACAATAAGAGTTCCACGCCAGATCTGATCTGATCTTCGGAAGGAAGTTTGATTTCTTTTCTTTGAGCACTAGCAACAACTCTTCGCATATGGCGTGACAAGGCCCACGGCAGGTTATCGACAGTCTTGATTGTTTCGAAGACTCCAGATCCAGTCATCCAGCCACGTTCGTCGCACATGCTTTCTGTCTGATCAATTAAATTACCGTTAAGAATTACTCTCATTGCTTTTCACCTTGAGCAATCTTTATCAGTCGCGATGCCTTAAGTTCGGTTTCATCCCATTCTTGCAGTGAATTACTAGAAAAAGTTATGCCTGCTCCGGTACCGAAACGCAGCTTGTCATCCTTCCAAAAAACCCTGATAGCAACTGACAACTCAGCCTGATCTTTATGGACCCAACCTAAGACTCCGCAATAAGGACCCCGTGGGTTTTCATTCTCTGCGATCACTGACACCGCAGAAGATTTTGGTGCGCCGCTGACGGAACCTGGTGGAGATACCGCTGCAAAGATTTCTTTCCAGCTAACTCCATCTCTCAAATCACCTTCCACATCCGAAACTAAATGCTGTAGGCCAGGATGGGTTTCAGTCGACAGTAAACGTGAGACTTCAACTGAACCACTTTCACAAATCATTCCTAAATCATTGCGCATCAAATCTACGATCATGATGTTTTCAGATTGATCCTTATGTCCAAACACTGCTGCACTTAATGGAGCGGTACCTTTTATCGGTGAGGTCTTAACTCGTTTGCCGGATCGTTTGAGAAATAATTCTGGTGATGCGGAAGCAATATTGAGTTGGGGAATCTCTAGATATGAGGCCCACGGTGCTGGATTGCTCGCTAAAATCTGCGAGAACAATCCTCGAAGATTGATGTTTGAATCCTCAGTTGATAATTGACGACATGCGTTTACTTGATAAACCCAACCCTGAGCTATGTGATCTCGAATCTGATCTACATAATCTATATAGCCTTGCTGATCCGGTCTGCTTATCCATTCAGTTGTGATGGCCTTCCAAGCGGTATGTGGGAATGGCGCATCCACAACTTTCGCGAACTTTGCAGCAGTGAATGCTCCTTCAAAGGTTGTAGACACAGCCCAAAAATCACCATCATCCAAGCAGGCAGGATCACCAGATAGCTCAACGAGTTCCGTCGCCATCCGTCCCCCCATCCAAAAAAGGGGCGCATCTACTGGGTATTCCACGGGGCAACGCTAACCAATCGTGTTCACTTTGGCGCTTACGGCTCTCCTGCGCTAGATTTGCCCTCCTCGCGGACGTAG
>CAYNYE010000019.1:0-11500 GCA_964401345.1 uncultured Candidatus Planktophila sp. | reverse complement strand
AACTGCTTAGCATCTCGTGATTCACAAAGTTGCGATTCCACAGAAAAAACTCCAAATCTGATTATTAGTGGATTCAAGAAGATCGATCCAACTTCATGGTTGTGTGATGACTACTGCCCTGCAATTAAGGATGGCTATGTGGTTTACCGAGATGGCTCTCACATCTCAGTAGAGGCATCGCTGGCCTTGAAGTCTAAGCTTGAGAACGCTCTTACAGATAAAGGGCTATTTTCGTAGAGCTATGGCAGGATGCGCTCCATGGCTGAATTGATCTATTACTGCGGCACCATGGACAGTGGAAAGTCCACACTGGCACTTCAGACCGCGCATAACCACCAAAGCCGTGGACGAACCGGATTAATCTTCACCAATAAGGACCGCGCAGGCTCAGGCGTTATTTCTTCACGTCTAGGTCTCTCAAGCCCGGCGATCGAAGTAACACCCGAACTCGATATCCATAAATTAGTTGTCGATAAATTATCTATGGGTGAACGGGTTGACTACATCATCTGCGATGAAGCGCAGTTTTATGAGACGGTGCAGATAGATCAATTAGCCCGAGTTGTAGATGGACTTGGGATCGATGTCTTTGCTTTTGGAATTTTGGCAGATTTCCGAACTAAATTATTTCCGGGATCTGCACGTTTGGTTGAACTCGCTGACCGCGTAAACACCCTGCAAGTTGAAGCGTTATGTTGGTGTGGGTCTCGCGCCACACATAACGCTCGTACCGTAGGTGGTGTGATGGTTGTTGAAGGTGAGCAAGTAGTTGTCGGCGATGTTGCACCAGGCGCTGAAGTTGCCTACGAAGTTCTATGTCGCCGTCACCATATGCGTCAAGTCACTGCTCGGGCATCAAGAGCGGCTCATACATCATCTCTCCCACTACCGTTCAAGGAGTAACAATGAAATCTCGTGGATATGCTGCCCTAGCGGCTAAGTCAGATCTCGTATCGCACGAGTTTGAACGTCGCGAGCTTGCTGAACATGATGTGGCCCTAGATATTGCTTACGCAGGTATTTGCCACAGTGATATCCATCAGGTGGCTGAAGAATGGGGCCCAGCCATATTTCCGATGGTTCCAGGTCATGAGATCGCTGGCGTTGTAACTGCGGTAGGAGCAAAGGTTTCTAAATTTGCGGTAGGAGACAAGATCGGCGTTGGCGTATTCGTGGATTCATGCCGAAAGTGCGACAGCTGCCTAAAGGGTTTGCAACAATATTGCGTTGAAGGTATGACAGGCACCTATAACGGCTATGAACGCGACGGTGTAACTGTTGCAATGGGTGGTTATTCAAACAATTTTGTGATCAATGAGGATTACGCGGTAAGAATTCCAGCAAATCTTCCAATGGATGGCGTTGCACCTTTGTTGTGTGCGGGAATCACCCTGTACTCGCCGATCAAGCATTGGAAGGTTAAGCCTGGCATGAAGGTAGCGGTCATGGGCTTAGGTGGATTAGGCCATATGGGAGTTAAGTTCGCCGT
Source organism: uncultured Candidatus Planktophila sp. (assembly GCA_964401345.1). Classification (GTDB taxonomy): domain Bacteria; phylum Actinomycetota; class Actinomycetes; order Nanopelagicales; family Nanopelagicaceae; genus Planktophila. The sequence continues at coordinate 10,011 of CAYNYE010000019.1, read as the reverse complement.
GGCTATGGGTGCTGAAGTAACTGTGCTTTCGCATTCACCAAATAAACAAGCTGATGCGATTGCGATGGGCGCACATCACTTTGTCAGCACTAAGGATGCGGCCAACTTAGTACCACTTGCAAAGAGTTTTGATCTGATTCTCAACACCGTCAGCGCAGAGCTAGTTATCAATGACTATTTGAACCTTCTGAAGCTAGATGGAACTCTTGTGGTAATTGGTTTACCAGGCAAGCCTTACGAAGTTCACGCAGGAACGCTGCTCAATGGCCGCAGGTCTGTAGCGGGATCAATGATCGGTGGCATCCCTGAAATGCAAGAGATGTTAGATTTTTGTTCCAAGCATTCAATTGTTAGCGATGTCGAAGTTATCAAAGCCGATTACATCAACGAAGCGTATAAGCGCACAGTTGCAAGCGATGTTAAATACCGCTTTGTTATCGATGCTTCAACCTTTTAGATTGAGTGCACTGCTAAAGCAAATATCGGCGCGATAGCTAAGGCTGGAAGTAGATTTCCCACGGAAACGCTCTTGATATTCAAGAGTTTTAAGGCGATACAAATCAACATAATTCCACCGACAACGGTCATCGCATCAATCTGGTAACCAGCCAGGATCGCTCCCAGCCCAAAACCAATTACCGTCCAAACGCCTTGATAAATGCCTACCGGCAGAGCAGAAACCGCAACTCCCCAACCCAGTGATGTTGCAAATGCCATCGCAGCAAAAAAGTCGAGAGTACTTTTCAAAACCAATTGATCTATGCCGGTACCCATGCCATCGCTAATGCTTCCGAGAATCGCTAAAGGTCCAATTGCAAAGAGCAATGAAGCGGCAACAAATCCCTCCACAAATGTTGATTCACTCGATGCACGGAATTTGATTCGCAGGTTCTCCCCCAGCGCATCTAACTTATCTTCCAGTTTGAGCGCCGAACCGATCAGTCCGCCGATCAATAGCGATCCCAGGACAACCAAGAGAGTCCAACCCTGAGGAAGTGATTCGGTATATCGCTTAGACCACAACGGGATGAGTGCCGAGGCGGCACCAAGCAAGGTAACTAAACCAAGAACATCGGTTAGCAAGGTACGAGTTCTGGCTGGCATACGGTTACCTACAAGCACACCTAGGGATGCGCCAGAGATAATTGTGATGATATTGATTATTGTGCCAACGCCAGGAAACATTTGCTGATTATACTCCGTGAATGTCTAATCCCTTTCTAGAGTTCTTGCGTCCACATAAAACAGTTCCAGTAACTCCATGGACCGCGGCATCACGCTGGGATCTCAATGTAAACCGAATTAGCGTTCTCTTCTTTGGGCTCTTCATCTTTGGTTTGGGCGATTCGCTGCTAATTCAAAGCACCATTGGTAACGCGCCCTGGTCAGTCTTAGCTCAAGGTGTATCCAATCGATTAGATATAACTATGGGTTGGTCGACTTTTGCAATCAGCACTCTTGTGTTACTGCTATGGATCCCCTTAAAGGAAAAGCCGGGTTTCGGAACCCTTTCAAATATTGCGATTATTGCTACCGCGATTCAAATTGGTGTTTCAATATTTCCCGAGCAAAGTAATTTTGGAATTGCGGTGATTTACTGTTTGACCGGAATAGCAATGGTCGGATTTGGGTCAGCCCTCTACATCACCTGCGGCCTTGGACCTGGACCCCGTGATGGATTGATGACAGCTTTACATAAGGCCTCGGGAGTCCGTATCGGGCGGGTACGCCTAGGTATCGAAGGCTCCGTTCTCATCGCAGGCTGGTTGTTAGGCGGAACAGTGGGTCTAGGCACGCTCCTGTTCGCCTTATTAATCGGACAATCCATCGCCATCGCCCTGGGAGTCGTTTCTCGAGTTACTCACAGGTAAGGCATAGGATTCAATTCTTCCCAAGGGTTGTGCGCCCTATCGCACACGGGGTCGCAAACACCCCCGTTAACAAAATTAGAAAGGCACTACTTCATGCTGGATTCATATTTCAAAATCTCTGAACGGGGCTCATCAATTGCCCAAGAGGTTCGAGGCGGACTCGTAACCTTCTTCACGATGGCATACATCGTTGCTCTTAACCCAATCATTCTGGCGTACTCACCAGATGCAAATGGACAGTTCCTATTCGGCGGCGCTCAGCCTGCACCAGCTATGGTCGCAGCAACAACCGCTCTGGTAGCTGGCTTACTAACAATTCTCATGGGTTCAGTTGCAAACTATCCATTGGCTCTTGCAACAGGTCTCGGACTTAACACTTTTGTTGCTGTCGGTATCGCATCAAAGATGACATGGGCTGCAGCAATGGGTCTTGTTGTTCTTGAAGGCTTGATCATCTTGGTACTAGTGCTTACTGGTTTCCGCGTAGCGGTATTCAAGGCTGTTCCTGCGCAGATCAAGATTGCGATCTCAGTAGGTATCGGACTTTTCATCGCACTTATCGGTCTAGTTGATGCTGGTTTCGTACGTCGTACAGCTAGCGGGCCAGTTCCTGTTGGTCTAGGTGTTAATGGAAATCTCGTTGGCTGGCCAACTGTTGTTTTCGTATTCGGAACACTTCTCATCATCGGACTTATGGTCCGTAAGGTTAAGGGTGCAATTCTTATCGGTATTGTCGGTGCCACTGTTGCTGCTGTAATCATTCAGAAGATCTACAACATTGCTCCTGGCTTCACAGCTGGAAATCCTCCAACTATCGTTGACGGTGGTTGGGGATTAAACATTCCTGCCGTTCCAACTGACATCGTTTCGGTACCTAAGTTTGATTTCACTGGTCAGTTCGATCTGTTCGGTGCATTCAGCGTAGATAACGTTTCTCTAATCGCAGCAATCCTTCTTCTATTCACACTCTTGCTATCTGACTTCTTCGACACAGTTGGAACAGTTACAGCAATCGGACATGAAGCAGGTCTTGCTGATAAGGATGGAAATGTTGATAACATCCAAAAGATTCTTTTGGTTGACTCTGTAGCAGCCGCTGCAGGTGGAGCTGCAGGTATCTCATCAAACACTAGCTACATCGAATCTGCTGCTGGTGTTGGCGAAGGTGCACGCACAGGTCTTGCATCAGTTGTCACAGGAATTGCATTCCTTCTGACTACCTTCCTAGCACCGCTTGTTGCAATCATCCCTTACGAGGCTGCAACACCTGCTTTGATTATCGTAGGTTTCCTAATGATGACTCAAATCAAGAATATTGAATGGGATGATCTAGGAATTGGAATTCCTGCATTCTTGACTATCATCTTGATGCCATTTACCTACAACATCTCAGTAGGTATCGGTGCAGGATTCATCACTCACGTAGTGATTCGTCTGATTCAAGGACGTCGCAAGGAGATTCATCCTCTGCTTCTCCTAGTTTCAGGACTATTCATGGTCTACTTCTTGTCTTCGCCACTGAACGCTTGGCTTGGATAAATACTTCAATAAAAAAGGCCCCCGGGAAACCGGGGGCCTTTTTTATGCAGAGTTTTAGCTACCACTTTATTGGCGTAAAGCCCTTGGCAACTAACTTGGCATTTACTTGCGAGAAGGGTTGAGAGCCAAAGAATCCGCGATAGGCAGATAATGGACTTGGATGAACAGATGAGATCACGTTTTCATCCTTAAAGTATTTCTTTAACTCTTGTGCGGAGTTGCCCCACAAGATAGCGATTACTCCCCTTTCTCCCAATACCTTTGCCACGGTCTCCGTTACATCTTGCCAACCTAATTTCTCATGGGCCAGTGATTTTCCAGTCTCGGTAGTTAAAACACGGTTAATGAGCATGACCCCTTGTTCGGACCAGTCAGATAAATCTCCAGATGCTCTTCTCGCATGCACATCAGATTCAAGTTCCCTATAAATATTTCGCAACGATGCTGGAAGGGGCGACACTTTCGAATCAACAGAAAAGGCTAAACCATGTGCATGGCCCTTTGTTGGATATGGATCTTGACCAAAGATCACTACACGAGTGCTGCCTAATGAGGAACTCAAAGCCCTGAAAACAAACTCATAAGGAGGTTCAATCTCCTTGCCCCGAAGGCAAAGTTCGATTTCATCGATTCTCTGACGATGTTCTTGAAGTTCTATCTGCCAATCAGCATGAAGTTGATCAAACAGAGGCACGTGCGAAAAACCGACCAGATTCTGGAGTAACGGTTATTGAAGTTCCAAAGACAGCCGACACATGTTCTGAGGTAATTACTTGATTGATGGGGCCTGACACCGCGATAGTTCCATCTTTGATTAATAATGCGTGTGTTGTCCCAACGGGAATCTCTTCAATGTGATGGGTTACCAAGATCGTTGCGGGCGCTAATGGATCAGCGGAGAAATTAGCAAAGCGACGAAGAAGATCTTCGCGTCCTCCCAGATCCAAACCAGCGGCAGGTTCATCCAGAAGAAGTAGTTCGGGATCGGTCATCAAAGCTCGTGAAATCTGAACTCGCTTCTTTTCGCCCTCGCTGAGAGTTCCGTAAAGTCGATCACCTAATTCGCGAACGCCGAAGTTGGTGAGTAGCGCCATCGCGCGCGATTCATCCCAAAGGTCATATGCCTCATTCCAGCGCCCCAAGATCGCATAGGCGGCGGTTAAAACAACATCCTTGACCGTTTCATCATATGGAATATCTTCTGCGATAACCGAGCCACACAAACCAATTCGCGTTCGAAGTTCAAAGAGATCGACCTTGCCCATCTCTTTATCCAATACTGTGACCACGCCTTGGGTAGGAAAAATCTTTGTCGCCAAGATCTGCAGAAGGGTTGATTTGCCTGCGCCGTTTGGCCCGAGCACCACCCAACGTTCGCCCTGAGAAATCGAGAAGTTAATGGGTCCCAAAATGACCCGGTCTCCTCGGCGCACCGAGACCTCATTCAGAGTTAAAACTGAGTTACTCATAGATGGTAAAAGATACTGGTTGAAGGGCTCAAAGCACCGCAATCCTCACCGAAAGCATTAGTGATTCACGATAACCTTGCCCTCTTATGACACCTAATAGTGAAACCGGCCATGTATTTTCAGGGCTAATCCTGCTTACCGGAGAGGACAAAGCAGGGATTTCCAAGGCCCTTTTTGAGACCTTATCCCCCTTTGCTGTGTCAGTGATCGACATTGATCAAATCATTATTAAACAACGATTGATTCTGACGGTTCAGATACTTCTTAACCCTGCTCATCAAGAAGCTATTGAAGCCGACTTAAACACCTTGGCAGAAGAATTACAGGTGGATATCGCATCCTTGTTTAGCGGTTCGCCTGCACCTGCGGATGTCTCGAATCCTGTCATCATCAATATCGCCTCAACAAAGATGCTCCCTAGTTATCTGCACGCGCTTACTTCAGCTATTCACACAGCTGGAGGAAACATTGAGAAATTCGATCGCATCTCAGTGCAACCGCTTTCTCTGAATCTTTATGTTTCAGGCGTTTCCGGTCAAGATTTAAGCAAGCAGATTGCTCAGTTAGAGCCGGAAATTCAAGCGATCGTTTCTGTTGCCTAAATACTTATATAGCCATGACAAAACGTTTAGTCCAATTTGATGTTGACTCCACATTTATTCAACAGGAAGCAATTGAATTACTAGCTTCTAAAGCTGGGGTCTTAAAAGAAGTTGCAGATATAACCGAAGCAGCGATGCGCGGAGATCTAGATTTTGCGGAAAGTCTGATTGCACGGGTCGGTCTGCTCAAGGGACTTCCTGAGACGGTATGTGATGAGGTCAGAAGGGAAATTACTCTGACTCCAGGAGCCCGTGAGCTTGTGGAACTGTTACATCGCAACGGTCATTTCGTGTCTTTAGTTTCTGGTGGATTCGTCAACATCATGCAACCGATCGTTGATGAATTGAAGATTGATTACTTCGCTGCCAATACCCTTGAAGTTGTTGATGGGTATCTAACTGGTAAGGTCTCAGGATCAATTGTAGATAGAGCCGCAAAGGCATTAGCTTTGAAAGATTTCGCACGTAAGTCCAACGTTGATATGTCAAATACCGTTGCTATTGGTGATGGCGCAAATGATTTGGACATGATGGCGATTGCTGGGATCAGCATCGCTTTCAACGCAAAACCGATCGTCGCCGCAGCTGCAGATTATTCGATCAATGAACCTTCACTGAGTTCTGTTGCTGCCATTATCGGCATTTAACTAAAGACGGCAGGCGTGGATATCTGTTACCAGGATTCCGCGTGCTCCTAGCGCCCACAGTTCATCCATAACTCTGTTTGTGTCTTTGCGAAGAACCATGGCTCGGACTGCGACCCAATCCTGCTTTTGAAGTGGTGAAATGGTTGGAGATTCTAAACCAGGTGTAATAGCACAGGCTTTCTCCACTAGATCCTTTGGGCAGTCGTAATCCAGTAAAACATAACGACGTGCTGTCACGACTCCCTGCAAGCGACGAATCAAAACCTCTAAACCAGCAGGTGTTGATGTCCCGGAACGTTTAATCAACACCGCTTCACTTGTAAGGATTGGCTCACCAAAAACTTGAAGTCCTGCCTGTCGTAAGGTATTTCCAGTGCTGACGACATCGGCAATCATGTCTGCAACGCCTAGTCTCACGCTACTTTCAACTGCGCCATCGAGACGGACAATTGTGGCGGTGATGGATAACTTACTAAGGCTGTGTTGGACTAATCCTGGATATGCGGTAGCAATTCGCTTTCCTGCAATATCACCAACCTTCCATTCCTTGCCGGTTGGGGCAGCAAAGCGGAAGGTTGATCCACCAAAGTCGAGAGAAAGTATTTCCTCTGCATCCGCGGCTGAGTCAATCAATAAATCTCGCCCAGTGATACCAGCTTCAAGTTCGCCTGAACCAACATACACAGCGATGTCTCTAGGACGTAAGTAATAAAACTCGACGGAATTATCAGGATCGATCAAAACGAGATCGCGGCTATCAGTACGTTGGCGATAACCTGATTCTTTAAGGATCGCGATAGAACTATCAGCTAAAGAACCCTTGTTGGGAACTGCTATTCGTAACATTGCTTCTCCTTAAAGAAACTTATAAATATCATTGACACTCAAACCACGTGCAAGCATTAAAGTTTGCAGGTGATAAATGAGTTGACTAATCTCTTCGGCAAGAGCTTCATCGCTTTCATGCTCGGCGGCTAACCAAACCTCGCCAGCTTCTTCAAGAATTTTCTTTCCAATGGAATGAACCCCGGCATCCAGCGCTGCGACAGTTCCAGAACCTTCTGGGCGTTCAATCGCCTTTGCGCTCAGCTCAACCCACAGTTCATCAAAACTCTTCATGCCCTAAGTTTACTAGGACTAAACCTTGCTCGTTGCGAATTCTCTAATGTCGACAACCATCTGTGCTGGATCGGAGGCGTTAAACACCGCACTTCCAACTACAAAAGTGTCTGCGCCAGCCTCTAGAGCTATTTCAATCGTATTCATCGATATTCCGCCATCGACCTGTAGCCAGATCGGACGATCTCCAATAATTTGTCTAGTGCGTCGAACCTTCTCCATCATATTCTCCATAAACTTCTGACCACCAAAACCCGGCTCAACAGTCATGATGAGGTACATATCTACAAGGTCTACAAACTGCGCGTAATCCTCAATTGATGTGTTTGGTTTGATGCCTAAACTAGATCTGGCTCCTGCAGATCTGATGTTCTTGAGAGTTTGCGGAATGTTCTGTGTTGCCTCGGCATGAATCGTTACGGATGCACAACCAATTTCGGCGTACTTCACGGCAATATCATCGACATCGGCAACCATAAGATGTGCGTCAACCGCTAAGGAGGACTCAGTAATAATTTTAGATGCTGCATCAAAATCAAAGGTGAAGTTGGGAACAAAAACATCATCCATGACATCCAAATGCAGAAGGTCTGAGACTTTAGCGATTGAATCGATCTCCTGATTCAATCGGGAGAAATCAGCGTTGAGAATGCTTGGAGTTATTCTGATTTCTCTGCCCATGGGAGCAGTTTACTCGCTTACCTTTTTAAATAGTGCCAAGAACATGGCATCAGTTCCAGTTCTATGCGTCCACAACGCCATCGCATGCTCCCGCTCTGAGTTTTCCAAATTATCCGGAAGGTATGGAGACACATCGATTTGTTCCATGTTGCCATGTTTACGTTTTAAATCCGATACTTGAATTGTTGTCTCGGCTAAGTGGGGCGAACAGGTTGCATATCCCAAAATACCGCCAACTGTGAGCGCCTTGATTCCCGAGTCAATCAACTCACGTTGTAGTTGAGTTAGTTCACGCAAGTCTTGAAGGTTGCGTCTCCAACGGACTTCAGGACGTCGACGCAATGCTCCTAGGCCAGTACATGGAGCATCGATCAAAATCGCATCAAACTTCTCTCCTAGGTCACCAATTTCACGTCCATCACCAACAAGAACCCGGTCTCCATTGACAACTTGGCGAACCAAATCGGCTCGGACCGCCGAAACTTCATTGGCGGTAAATACGATCTTTTTCTCTCGTGCAATATTGGATAAAAGTGCGGCTTTGCCTCCCGGACCGGCACACATGTCTAGCCACTTAGTGCCAGCCGATGCAGAGGCAAAAACTGAAGCAACTAGCTGTGAGCCCTCATCCTGTACCCCGATTTTGCGTGCCTTTATCAAATCTAGTGCCCCTGGATTACCTTTCCAATGTGCACCATAAGGAGAAAACGTTGTTGGCTCTCCCCCGATACTTTTTAGATCATCAATCGTTGATAATCCTGGCCATGCAACCAAAGTTGGAGTTGCCGCCTCATTGTTGATTGCAAGTGCTTGTTCAACTTCATCCCAGTTCTTAAGGAGATCGTAATACGCTGAAACGATCCACTCTGGATGAGAGTACTGAATAGACATTCTCTCAACAGGATCTGCAATTGCCGATAAAGGCAGGAACCAATCCTCCTGGCTCTTACGAGTCACATTACGAAGCAAAGCGTTCACAAAACTAGCCTTTGATTCACCAAGTCGTTTACGTGCTACTTCAACAGTAGAAGCAACTGCGGCGTGATTTGGAATTCGCATTTCATGAATCTGATGCACGCCCATGCGGCAAATATCAATGATCCCAGGATCAACTTCTGTCCAGGGGCGGTCACTGATTTGAGCTAATACCCAATCATGTTTGCCTTGCATTCGAATCGTTCCATAAAGCAGTTCAGTAACCAGAGATTTATCGCGTTCATCCAGTTTGCTGGAGTTCAACGCCTGTGGAAGAAGCAGATTTGAATACCCCTCGTTGCGATTTACTTCAGTCAATAGATCAAAAGCTAACAGTCGGGAAGCTTCAGGTTTTGGTGACTTAAAAGTATTTCTGCGGGCTTCAGCCAAAGTTTTCTCCACCTAGTAAACGTGCACCACGTGCCCAATCAATTGCAGGCATCTCCTTTTTCCCTGCAGGAACAACAGAAAGTAACTCAATCGCAGAATCTTTACCGCAACCCACAAAGACCCTTTTCTCGGAAACAATCACCTTTCCGCTAGCTAGCTTTTGATTACTGTCGACAGACGCAGCAGTGATCTTGAAAGGTTGGTTGTTCCATAAGCACCAAGCACCTGGTTCGTAGGTAAAGGCGCGAACAGCATTAACGATGCTTTCTGCGCTGTTTGAAAAATTCAAGCGGGCTTCTTCTTTAGTGATCTTTGGAGCAAGAGTTGGTTCTCCAGTTTGGGCTATGGGCTTTATGTCGCCTTCAATCATTGAAAGCGCTGTTGCAACCGCGTTGGGACCTTGGTGAGCCAGTTCCGACAAGAGTTCGACGCTGCGCCAATGGGGTTCGACCTTAATCGCCAATTGAGAGTAAATCGGTCCCGTGTCCATACCCTTTTCTAATTGGAAAACCGTCACACCTGTAACAGTTTCGCCATTGAGAAGTGCACGTTGAGCAGGGGCCGCTCCCCGATATGCAGGTAGCAATGAGAAGTGAAGGTTCAAGAAGCCGTACTTTGGAATATCTAGAATCACTTGTGGAAGTAAAACCCCATATCCAATAGTGATGACGCAATCTACATCTTCTAGATGTCCGATCAATTCCGAAGGTGACTGAGG
>CAYNYE010000018.1:0-11858 GCA_964401345.1 uncultured Candidatus Planktophila sp. | reverse complement strand
GCATTTACTGCGGTCAAGAATTTCAGCCTCGAAATCTATCCAGGCGAAATTGTTGGTTTGGTAGGAGAGTCAGGTTCAGGCAAGACAACTGTTGGCCGTGCTTCAATTGGATTGCTTCCAATCAAGGAAGGTTCACTTGAGATTGTCGGCAAGGACATTAGTCATGCAACTCAAAAGGATCTCTTCACAATTCGTCGTCACACCGGAATTGTTTTCCAAGATCCAGCCTCATCACTTAACCCACGTCTTCCAATTGGTGAATCAATCGGAGAGCCATTGTTCTTGGCAGGTTTAGCAAAGGGTGCAGATCTTGCTCACAAGGTTGAAGAACTACTTGACCAGGTCGAGCTTCCACGTAGCTACCGCAATCGTTACCCACATGAGCTTTCAGGTGGACAACGTCAGCGTGTAGGTATTGCACGTGCATTGGCACTAACGCCAGATCTTTTGATTGCCGATGAACCAACATCTGCACTAGATGTTTCAGTTCAAGCTCGTTTCCTCGAGCTTTTGCAAGAGCTTCAGGGCAAGTTGAACTTTGCATGCTTGTTCATCTCGCACGATTTAGCTGTTGTTGACATTCTGTCTCACCGAATTGCAGTTATGCAAAATGGTTTGCTTGTTGAAGTTGGCGATCGCGATCAGATCCTGAAGAACCCGAAGAATGAGTACACCAAGCGACTTATTTCAGCGGTTCCAGTTCCAGATCCAAAGGAACAACAGGCTCGTCGCGAGGCTCGTTTAGCTGATAAGAAGTAACTCTGCATGGATTTAGACCTACTGGTCTTTGGCCTCGACCTTGTTTCAACCTTTGCCTTTGCATTGGTTGGAGCAAGGGTGGCCGCCAGTAAGGGTCTAGATTTTGGCGGCATTCTTTTCATCGCTGCAATCGCTTCAATTTCTGGCGGAACTTTGCGTAACTTGTTTATGGGCCAACAACCACCGTGGATTCAATATCCGTGGTTGTTTGCACCAATCATCGCCGCATTCTTAATCACTATTGCAATGGGTAAGACGCAAGATGTCGGTCGCTTTGCCTTATCCCTAGACACCTTGGGGCTGGCAGTTGCGACGGTTTCAAGTGTTCAGTTCGCACTTTCCAATGATGCTCCACTTGTTGGTGCAGCTGTTCTGGGATTAATCGGTGCGGTCTCTGGTGGATTGTTCCGAGACATCATGTGTCAGACCGAGCCCGTCCTTTTGCACCGCGAAACTATCGGCACCGCATGTCTATCGGGTGCCGTCATTTATCTAGCCCTTGATGCAATCAACCTCAATGAGGCCGTGGTCGTGGCAATCGCCGGGTTAGTGGTTGTTTTAGTCCGCGAATTATCAATCAAGTACAACTGGAATCTGCCTAAGGTCGTCAACAACCCTTAATCTCGGGACTGCCCGCTTCGGTGGGTGTATCGGCCCAAGAAATCCGCCTTCATATCGGCGAAGTTCCCATCCAGAAGTGCTTGGCGCATCTGATCAACCAAGCGAACGATAAATCTTTCATTGTGAATCGTTGCAAGGGTCGCGCTAATGATTTCTTTTCCGCGGAATACATGGTGCATATAAGCCCGTGTGTAGTGCGTACAGGTGTAACAGTCACATTCGCTATCAATGGGCGTGAAATCCCTCTTAAAACGGCTGTTAGACAGGTTAAAACGGCCCTCCATCGTGTACACAGCGCTAGTTCGTGCAATTCTGCTCGCTAAAACGCAATCAAAGGTGTCACAACCATTTTCAACCCCAACAAATAGATCTTCCGGGGCCCCGATTCCTAACAAGTGACGGGGTTTATTTTCAGGCAAGATCTCATTAACCCAGGAAACGATTGTCCCTAATTGACCCTTGTCCAAAGCCCCACCGATTCCAAAGCCATCAAAGGATTGACCATTGGATTCCAGTGACCCTAAATCGGTCGCTGCCTTTTTGCGCAGATCTTCGTATTGGGCACCTTGGATTACTCCAAACAAGGCCTGGTAGGGCTTGCCCACTCGCGCATCAGTAAGTCGCTTGTGTTCATCAAGGCATCTGATCGCCCAGGCATAGGTGCGATCCATCGCTAGCTCTTGATAGGGACGGGTGTTATGCAAAGTGGTGCACTCATCAAAGGCAAACATGATGTCGGCACCAATTTGATGTTGAACCTGCATCGATACTTCTGGGGTAAATCGGTGCATCGATCCATCTAGGTGAGATTTGAAGGTCACGCCTTCATCATCAACATGGGCCAGGCGATCTTTGTTGCCTGCAATGACATCATCTCGCCGGAAGGTCTGCGCATCCATCGCCAAGACTTTTTTGAAACCAACTCCAAGTGATAAAACCTGAAAGCCACCCGAATCAGTAAAGGTTGGCCCCGGCCAATTCATAAATTGTGCAAGTCCACCAGCTTCATCCAAGATATCTGAACCAGGTTGTAAGTACAGGTGATAGGCATTTGAAAGTAAGGCTTGTGAACCAAGATCCTTCATGGATTCAGGCAACACAGATTTAACCGTTGCCTTTGTTCCTACCGGAATAAAGGCTGGGGTTTGAATCTGCCCATGAGGGGTATTGATTGTTCCAACACGAGCAAGCGAATTGCTTTCTGCATGCTTGATTTCAAATGAAAAACTCAATGCATTACCAAATCTGAACTCGTGATTGTTCCTCAAGCCACAACGCATCCTTGTCGGTGACTCCGAAGGCATCGTAGAAAGGGGTGAAGTTCTTTACGATTTGGTTGCAACGAAACTCTGCAGGGGAGTGTGGATCGGTTGCGACACGACGGCGCATCTCTTCTGGGCGAACCTTTGCGCGCCACACCTGTGCCCATGACAGCAACAAACGTTGCTCGCCGGTTAGTCCTTCAATGACAGGGGATGGCTTTCCTCCTAATGAAATTTGGTAGGCCTTATAGGCGATTGTTAAGCCGCCTAAGTCACCGATGTTTTCACCGATGGTTAGCGCACCATTAACAGTTACATCTGGAGCCTCTTCAGGAATCAGAACGTCATACTGGGCGATGAGCGCTTTGGTGCGCTCTTCAAAGGCGGTGCGATCAGCATCGGTCCACCAGTTATTCAGCGCACCATCACCGTCGTACTTTGAACCTTGATCATCAAAGCCGTGGCCGATTTCATGGCCTATGACCGCGCCAATTGCGCCGTAATTAACCGCATCATCGTGGTCCAAACCAAAGAATGGTGGCTGCAAGATCGCTGCAGGGAAAACGATCTCATTCATGACTGGGTTGTAATAAGCGTTCACTGTCTGAGGAGCCATGTGCCACTCATCGCGATCTACCGGCTTTCCAATCTTTGAAAGCTCGTGGTCTCGCTGGAACTTAACTACTCGTCCAACATTTCCATAGAGGTCATCCGGGGTTGTTTGCAGAGCGCTGTAATCACGCCACTTGTCTGGGTACCCAATCTTTGGGCGGAACTTTCCAAGCTTTTCCAACGCCTTCACTTTGGTGTCAGGGCTCATCCACTCCAGCTCATTGATGCTGATGCGGTATGCCTCGATGAGATTGGCAACCAGCTTTTCCATGCGGGCCTTAGCCTCGGCAGGGAAGTACTTTTGAACATAGACCTTGCCAACGGCTTCTCCTAGTGAACCTTCAATCATCGAAACCGCGCGCTTCCAGCGCTCGCGAAGTTCTGGGGTTCCGCTAAGAGTCTTTCCAAAGAATGCGAAGTTTTCGTTAGTGAAATCATCTGACAGGTATGGGGCAGCACCGCTAATGATGTGCCACTTCAACCAGGCCTTCCAGGCAGCTAGATCAAAGCCAGCAAGGATGGTTCCAAGTCCTTCAAAAAATGATGGTTGCTGAACAATTACAGAGTCCAAAACGATTGATGGAATCTCGCCATCAGTTAGGTAGAGCTCCCAATCAAATGCGGGCATCAGTGCTTTAACTTCAGCGCGGTTCATCTTGTTGTACGTCAGGGTCGCATCGCGATCCTTCACCTGGTCCCAATGATGGCTAGCGATACTGGTTTCAAGGGCCATGACTTTGGCGGCGTTGTCGGCAGGGTTTGCAACTCCAGCCAAGGTGAACATCGCTTCTACATGTGCCACAAAAGCGGTGCGAATATCTGCATACTTTTCTTCACGGTAATACGCCTCGTCGGGCAATGAGATTCCGCCCTGCTGTAAGTACAAAATATTTGTTGAAGCATCCTTCATATCTGCATAGATAAAGGTTCCGAAGATTCCTGAAACTCCGCGGGCTTCTAGCTTTGACAGGGTTGAGGTGAAATCGGTGATTGATGAAATTGCATCAACTTCAGCCAGCTCAGCGGCAATGGGAGAGCCGCCCTTTGCATTGACCGCATCGGCATCCATGAATGACTTGTAAATATTGCTGATCTTGGTGGCTTCATCTGATCCTGTAGCGCTTTCAATAATTTCACGCACGCGCTCCTCAGATTGAATACGAAGCTTGATGAAGGCGCCATCAGTTGCTCGGTCGGCTGGGATGACTGCAGTCTTGAGCCAGCCACCATTGAAGTGGCGATAGAGGTCATCCTGTACGCGAACAGATTCATCCTTATGGGCAAGATCTAGACCAGCTTTTTCTAAACTCACTAATTGCTCCTTATGACAGAAATTAAAAGTAGTTGAAGCTTCAACCTTTGCCGTAGACTGCACTCATGGCACGTGAAAACGCTACCGCACCAAGGTGGCTCAACCCCACTGAAATGAAGGCTTGGCGTCGCTACATAATCGCCAGCCGTCGTCTGCTGGAGGCGTTGGATTCAGATCTGGACGCCCATGATTTATCGATGCCTGATTATGAAATCCTGGTTCAGCTCAGCGATGCCCCAGACCGCAGTATGAGAATGAGCGAGTTAGCAGCCAACGCATTGTTGTCGCGCTCGCGGTTATCTCATCGAATGAAGGTCATGGAGAAAGAGGGCTGGGTTCGTCGAGAGCCATGCCCAGGTGACAAAAGAGGGTATTTCGCGGTGATGACACCTAAGGGATGGAAGGCGATTGTTGCCGCCGCACCGGATCATGTTGAAAGTGTTCGTAACCGTTTTATGGATCATCTATCAAAAAATGATCAACAAACTTTGGCTGAAATCTTTGAGCGAATTGAGGAGTCTCTTCGCAAAGAAACCCTGGAAGAGAAGTAGTTCGAAGTTATTTCATTTACTCAATAAAAGTGCATAAAAAAACCCGCCACGTAGAGTGGCGGGTTTTTTTAATAAGCTGAGGGCTTTACTTAGCCTTCTTTGCTGCCTTCTTGCGACGCTTTGGAGCTGCCTTCTTTGCTGCAGGCTTTGCTGCTGCCTTCTTGCGCTTTGGAGCAGCCTTCTTAGCTGCTGCCTTCTTGCGACGCTTCTTTGGTGCTGCTACTGCTACTGCAGCTGCCTTCTTGCGCTTCTTTGGTGCAGCTGGTGCTGCTGCCTTCTTGCGCTTCTTTGGTGCTGCTTTCTTTGCTGCGGCCACGTACTTCTCCTATCGGAATGGTTCGGATCCGTCACCCAAACCTGTTCGTGGATAAGCGTGACATCAATTGGGCAAAAATGCCAACATTTTGTGAGAAAAAATTCAGTGCGTGTCGCAAATTTATTTTTATATTTTTTTATGCATTTGCGAAAATTTCGCAGATTTTTATTTTGATTTTTTAAATTTCACATCAAAATTGATAAAAATCCCGCAAATGTGTGTCAAGTTACGAATTCTCGTCCCCTGATTGAGGGTTTACGCGTAATTTTTCCGCCATTTTCTGATTTTCGAGGGCATATTTGTTGGTTCTGATGTCGAATTTTCTGAAATCTGGAAGAAAACTGGCCAGTAATAAGACCACAATCACACAAATAATTCCGCCACTAGTTACCGAAATACTTAATGTAGTAACCGCCGCCATTGAAGCTGCGCGCATCTGACCTGCAAGTGGCCCCAATGAATATGACAGTAATTCGATTCCAGCAAGACGTCCGCGCAGATTGTCAGGGATTGTTTGGTTCCACATCGCCGATCTAAAGAGGGCGCTGATCATGTCTGAAGCCCCGGCCAGGGTCAGGAACAAAAGAACCAGCCACAAATAATTGGTCGCTCCAGACAATGCGATCGCTACACCCCAGCCGATCGCTGCCCACATGATTGCGCGACCGTAGAAGTGAACATTTTTGGTCCATCCACTAGTCAAGGTAATTGCAATCGATCCAATTGTTCCGGCGGCGTATAGCAAACCAAGTGCCCAAGGGGCTCCAAGTTGATCTGCCCAAAATGGAATCAATGCGGTCGGCATCGCAAAAAACATTGCAGCTAGATCGATCAGATATGTACCTAACAAATCTTTTCTACTAAAGGCGTATTTCACGCCATCAATTAACGCTGACAGGGATGGGGCTTCGGCCTCGTGGGATGGCGGGATCTTTTTCATAAATGCGATCAGGGCTATGGAAACTATGAAGGTTGCAATATCTGCGGCATAGCCAACAGCGACTGAATACGATGAAATCAAAATTCCACCAACAGCAGGTCCAACAATTACACCTACCTGCCAACGCAAACTCATCAGCGCCGCGGCCGCAGTCATATCCTCATGATCAACTAATCGTGGAAGAGCTGCTTGCATCGCCGGTTGCCGTAAACCACTAGTGGCGGCAAATAACCCAGAGACGATGTAAATCAGTAACAAGTTAGGAGAATCCATCATCGCGTTGATCAGCAGGATTCCGGTAAATAACAGTGACAGGGCCTCAGTCACCCAAATCAATTTCTTGCGATCCAAGGCATCGGCCAAGACCCCGCCATAAAGGCCAAAGATGACAAGCGGAACAATTTCAACCAAGCCGCTGATTGCGACCGCTACATACGAGTCGGTGAGCTCTTTGATCTGAAAAGGCACTGCAACGTAGGTGATCATCGATCCGAAGTACGAGATCAAACCGGCAGCCCATAGCAATGAAAAGTCCCTCGACTTTTTTAAGGGTGCTAAATCAATTGCAAAGTTGGCCACACGCCCACCCTATGTGAATGCTTGGGCTAGTTAAAGGTCTGCGCATCAGTGGGGAAGTTGCCTGAACGAACATCATCGGCAAACTCAGTTGTCGCTGCCAACATTTCGGCCCGAAGGTTTCGATACGCCTTGGCCAACTTTGGAGCCTTCTTGGTGAGCCCCATCAAATCGGTCCACACCAATACCTGTGCATCGCAATTAACTCCTGCGCCAATTCCAACAGTTGGAATTGAAAGTGCGGCGGTGATTCTGGTGGCAAGTTCAGCCGGTACTAATTCAAGAACAATTGCGAAAGCACCAGCAGCTTCTAGAGCAAGTGCGGCTTCAAGAATCGCATCGCCATCGGTGCGTCCCTGAACTCGGTACCCCCCTAATTGATGCATAGATTGTGGGGTCAGTCCGAGGTGGCCCATCACTGGAATACCACTGGAAACTAACTTCTTTACCGTTTCAATATGTGCGCCCTCTAGCTTTACCGCCATCGCACCTGATTCCTTGAAGAAACGAATTGATGTAGCAAGAGCTAATTCGGGAGATGCTTCATATGAACCAAAGGGCAGGTCTGCTACGACCAATGCTCGCTTAGATCCTCGAACTACTGCGCGAGCCAATGGGATCAATTCATCGACCGTGACCGGAATTGTGTTCTCTTCGCCAAGAAAATTGTTGCCGGCGCTATCGCCAACCAGCAGGACCGGAATGCCAGCCTCATCAAAGATCTCGGCGGTCATAGATTCATAAGCGGTGAGCATCGCCCACTTTTCGCCACGCTTTTTTGCTGCGGCAAGATCAACGATTGTTACGCGTCGGTGCACGGCACCGCCATATAAAGATTCCATGGATTCCTCTCCTCGAAGCCACGTAGGTGGTCCCCGGGTACACGCCAAATGCTACCCCCGTTACACTTGAAAAATGAAGTTGCGCGTGGCTCTTGCTCAAATCAACCCAACGGTTGGAGATCTTGCGGGCAATGCTGGGCTGATTGCAGATGCAGTTAAGGCCGCTAAAGATCGTGGCGCCAACTTGATCGTTTTTCCCGAAATGATCGTGACGGGATACCCGGTTGAAGATTTAGCTCTACGTCCATCCTTTCAAGCAGCAAGCATTCGCGCGGTGCAGGAAATCGCGGCCACCATCACTGGTGACATAGTTGCCGTGGTTGGTTACTTAGACCAAGGTCCGAAAAATGCTGTTGCAGTTATTCAAGATGGAAAAGTGAGAGCGACATATGTAAAGCGCCACCTTCCAAATTACGGCGTCTTTGATGAGTTCCGAAACTTTGTGCCAGGGGACCAAAGCCTTGTCATACGTATTCATGGGGTCGATGTTGCCGTTGCAATTTGTGAAGATATTTGGCACTCACTTGAATCCATCGCATCTCGAACCCCCGGTCTGCTTGTAGTTCCCAATGGATCGCCATTTGAACGCAATAAGGATGATGTGCGATTAGCGCTGGTCCAAAAGCGAGCTAAAGAGATCAGCGCCCCTGTTGCTTACGTCAATATGACCGGTGGCCAGGATGATCTTGTCTTTGATGGTGACACCATCGTTGTTGGTAAGGATGGAACCGTTCTTGCTCGCACCGCACAGTTTGATGATCAATTAATAGTTGTTGATATTGATTGCGCTGAGGGCAGCTCACGACCTGATGTAGTTATCTCAGAAGAGCCCACTTCTCATGCGACTTCAGCTGATTCATCAATTGCCACACGACTTTCCAATGAAGCTGAAATGTGGCAAGCACTGGTTATGGGTCTTCGAGATTATGTTGGCAAGAATGGCTTTAGATCAGTTGTCCTAGGGCTTTCAGGCGGAATTGATTCTGCTTTAGTTGCCGCAATTGCAATTGATGCTTTGGGTGCCAAGCGGGTCAACGGTGTTGCAATGCCCAGCAAGTATTCATCGGGTCATTCAGTAGAAGATGCCCAGGCCCTGGCAGATGCCACCGGCATTCATTTCAGAATCACTCCAATTGCTCCCATGGTCGATGCCTTTATGGAAAATGTTGTTCTGAAGGGCTTGGCGGAAGAGAATCTCCAGGCCCGAGTTCGTGGAACAACCTTGATGGGAATTTCTAACCAAGAAGGCCACCTAGTTTTGGCCACCGGCAACAAGAGCGAATTAGCTGTTGGGTATTCAACTTTGTATGGCGATGCTGTCGGCGGCTTTGCTCCGATAAAAGATATTTACAAAACCGATGTCTGGGCACTTTCCAGGTACCGCAATGCCTTGGCATTAGAACGCGGGGAAACTCCGCCTATTCCAGAGCGCTCAATTACCAAAGAGCCAAGCGCCGAACTTCGTCCAGATCAAAAGGATTCAGATTCTTTGCCGGACTACCCAGTGCTAGATCAGGTACTTCGCGCCTATGTTGATGAGGATCATGGCTACGAGGCCTTGCTTGCTGAAGGCTTTGATGCCGACCTTGTTCGTCGAGTTATTTCACTTGTCGACAAGGCCGAATACAAGCGCCGCCAATATCCACCTGGCACCAAAGTTTCAGCCCGAGCTTTCGGAAAAGACCGCCGTTTGCCGATGACCTCACGCTGGAATGAAAGCTAGTTGCAAACGATTGGCAACTCGCTTAAATAAAGCATTTCAGTAGAATTTGGGCATGCGCTCAATCATCAACTGGTTGTTTACACGAAACCGTGTTGTTGATTTCTGCCTTTCAACTTCTTGCAGTTGCTGATTTTTGATTTACCTCAGCCGCCAACTTAATTAACTTTCTTATTCAAATTTTGAAGATCAACTAGGGAGAATCATGACAACTTTTAACAACATCACCGAAGCTTTTGGAAATACACCTTTAGTACGCATCAACTCAATCAATGATGGCGCTGCTGGAAATGTTTACGCAAAGCTTGAGTTCTACAACCCAAGCTCATCTGTTAAGGATCGCCTAGGAATCGCGATGATCGATGCAGCTGAAGCAAGTGGTGCACTTAAGCCAGGCGGAACAATTGTTGAGGCAACCTCAGGAAACACTGGAATCGCAGTGGCGATGGTTGCGGCTGCTCGTGGATACAAATCAATCTTCACAATGCCTGAGTCAGTATCAAAGGAGCGTCGCAAGCTAATTCGTGCATTTGGTGCCGAACTTGTTTTGACCCCTGCTGGCGAGGGCATGAAGGGTGCGGTTGCTGCAGCTGAAAAGCTTGGCGAGTCAGGTGCAGTTCTAGTACGTCAATTTGAAAACGAAGCAGGACCAGCAATTCACTACAAGACCACTGGCCCAGAAATCTGGCGCGATCTAGATGGCAAGGTTGATGCATTTGTTTCAGGTATCGGAACTGGTGGAACTATCACCGGTACTGGTCGTTTCTTAAAGGAAAAGAATCCCGCGATCAAGGTCTTTGGTGTTGAGCCTGCTGCATCACCAATCTTGAATGGCGGCGCACCTGGACCACACCCACTACAAGGTATTGGACCAAACTTCATTCCAAACATTTTGGATCGCACTGTGTATGACGAGATCTTGGATGCAACCGCTGAAGATGCGATGAAGTATGCACGTCGTGCAGCTGCCGAAGAAGGAATCCTTGCTGGTATCTCATCAGGTGCAACTTTGTGGGCAGCTATTCAAGTAGCTAAGCGACCTGAGTTTGCAGGCAAGAACATCGCGGTTATCTGCGCATCTGCTGGTGAGCGTTACCTATCAACTGTTTTGTATGAAGATCTCGCGGATTAATTAATGCCGATTTTCAGCCGCATTCTTGAAGACCTCGACAACGCGTTAAGCCATGATCCTGCTGCGCGTAATCGTTTAGAGGTCGCTCTGGCATACCCAGGTGTGCATGCGGTGTGGGGTCATCGGATTTCACATTTCTTGTGGAACCGCGGCTTGAAGTTGATTGCACGAATTCATTCAAACCTAGTTCGTTCAGCAACGGGTATCGAGATTCATCCAGGAGCAACCATCGGCCGTCGTTTCTTTATTGACCATGGCATGGGGGTTGTAATCGGTATGACAACAGTTATTGGCGATGATGTGATGCTGTATCACGATGTCACTTTGGGTGCTCGTGGTATCGAACATGGAAAGCGCCACCCAACTATTGGAAATGATGTGATCATCGGTGCGGGTGCTCGGGTACTGGGAAATATCACCGTCGGCTCAGGTTCGCGAATCAGCGCAAATGCGGTCATCACTAGTGATCTAGCCCCGAAGACATTGCTTGATAAGGCGGATTTCTTCGTCATTTAGGCTGGATTTGGATAGTTAACACAGCCGTAACTTGTGTTTGTAAGAATGCAGCCATGTCAGCAGATACAAGCAAGCAACAAGAGTTCGTTCTTCGTACCTTAGAAGAACGCAATATCCGTTTCATTCGTTTATGGTTCACGGATGTTTTGGGCTTTCTAAAGTCTGTCGCAATCGCACCTGCAGAATTAGAAAACGCCTTTGCTGAAGGTATCGGCTTTGACGGCTCAGCCATTGAAGGCTTCGCTCGCGTAACCGAATCAGATATGTTGGCAAAACCAGATCCTGCAACCTTTTCAATTCTGCCGTGGCGCACGGAAGCACCTGGTGCAGCTCGTATGTTTTGCGATATTTCAATGCCAGATGGAACAGCATCACCTGCAGATCCACGCAATGTTTTACGTCGCACCTTAGATCGGGCAGCCAAAATGGGGTACACCTGTTACACCCACCCAGAAATCGAATTCTTCTTATTTAAGAACCGTCCTGAAACTGGTGTAGCACCAGTTCCTGTTGATCAAGGTGGCTACTTCGATCACACTCCAGCAGTTGTCGGACATGACTTCCGTCGTCAGGCAATCACGCTGCTTGAGGCGATGGGGGTCTCGGTTGAATTTAGCCACCATGAAGGCGCTCCTGGTCAGCAGGAAATTGATCTTCGTTATGCAGATGCTTTAAGCACTGCAGATAACATCATGACTT
>CAYNYE010000017.1:2120-11966 GCA_964401345.1 uncultured Candidatus Planktophila sp. | reverse complement strand
AATTTTTCCCGGTTGTAGGTGTTGGACCACATGAGAAGCCTTGGCCTGAAGGCGAACAATACGATCCTGAATTATTACTGAATGGCGATCGTCGAAATGTCCTAGATCACTATCGATACTGGACAGTCGCAGCGATTGTGGCTGACTTGAACACAAAGCGTCATAAATTGCAGATTGCGATTGAAAATTGGCAACATGATTTGAATATCGGTTCAATCGTTAGAACAGCAAATGCTTTCAATGTCTCGGGAGTTCACATCGTCGGTAAGCGCGACTGGAATAAGCGCGGAGCGATGGTGACAGATAGATATTTGACCGTTATGCATCATCCAACTATCGAAGATTTCGCAACGTACTGCAAAGATCAAGGGCTTCCAATTATCGGAATCGATAACGTGCCAGGATCAAAGCAATTGGAATCTGCACAACTTCCTGAAAGTTGTGTTCTTTTGTTTGGACAAGAAGGTGCAGGAATGTCCGATGAGGGCATTGCAGTGTGTGAAGTCTTGTATGAAATTAATCAGTACGGATCTACACGATCAATGAACGCATCTGCTGCGGGTGCGATTGCTATGTACCACTGGGCTTTGCAGCACTTACCTCGTTAAGAAGTTAGTTGGGAAAGTAATCCATCTACCGCTCGTTCAACCATTGCTAAAGTTGTTTCATACGCTTCATCACTTTGGTTGTAAGGATCTGGAACCTCTAACTTAAAATAATCCGCTGAACTCGGATCAATGTGTTGTAGTTCAGGGTCAAAGCTTCTTAAATAATAAACCTTTGAACGCTGCTCATCATTTTCAGCTAATGAAACAACGTTGTGATAATTACTTGAATCCATCACAAGAATTAAGTCGTGGATGAAAAAATCATTGGCGGTAAATTGCTTAGCTGTGTGTTGATGTGTGTAGCCAGCCTTTTCCCAAATCTTTTTTGAGGATGGATGTGGCCCTTGCCCAACATGCCAAGGACCTGTTCCAGCGCTATCTACTGTGATTACTGGGCTCTTAATCGCGGCTTTCTTGTTAGCTAAAACCGCGGCCGCCATGGGCGAACGGCAGATATTGCCGAGACAAACCATGGTGATGCTGAGCTGATCCTTACCTTTAATTGAGGAGATCACGCTCTGGCTCATCCTCCAACGCTTCCTGAACTGACTTTAAGCGACGTTCGATCTCATCGGCTTCTTCAGTTCGACCTTGCATGCGCAAAATCTTGGCGATGCGAGACTCGATGTCAACGATGAACTCAAAATCCTTAGGCTCATCTTCGCTTACGATCGCCAACACGTTTTCCAAAGTTGCCAGACCTTCATCATATTTTTCTAGCAAGATTTGTGCCTTGCCATATTCAAATGATGCAAAGGTTTCGCGGCGATGATCGTGACCTGTTTCAAATACATCAACCGCTTTACGTGCCGTTTCTAAAGCAAGTTCACCCTCGCCTAATTCGATAAGACATGAAGCCATTTTCTGATCACAACGTGCAACGTGAATCACTTCTTTGTTTCGCTTAAAGAGTGAACGTGCTTCTTTAAATGCTTCAATAGCTTTCTCGTAATTCTTTAGCTCGCGTTCTGCGCAACCGATCAGATGTAAATCATTTGCTGCGCCAATTTCATTTCCGTCAACAAGGTGCTCTTGCGCACACTCATTCATAGTTTCTACGACTTTGTCGTAGTTCTTAGATGAGTACCACCATTCACCTAATGTGCATGCAAGCTCTAATGCAATTGGTGATTTGTTCTCACGCAAAATTTCAACAGCTTTGCTCATTGCATTAGCTGCTTCATCCATGCGCTTGAGTTGGTTTAAGTTGTAACCAATCGCCGAATAAGCCTGTGCTAATCCTTCAGATGAAACCGAAGCGCCAAGTTGAGAATAAATATCTCGAGCGGTTTCGGCTAATGCCAAAGCTTCGTCATATTGTCCGCGCGCATAGATACGTGCACTTAATTCGTAATAAGTGCTGGCACGTTCTTCACCTTCTACCTCTGGAATTCGATCCCAGAGCATTTCTTCGGTGACGAGTTCTTCCATGCCTTCGTCTTCGCTCATGTGCGTGACCCTATACGCATCTGCTTAAGGGCGACTGGGGAAATCAATCTGTGCCACCGGCCATTTTCCAGTTTTGACCGCTTTAAGCACCTCGGTGGTGACCGTTGTGATCTGCTTTTGAGCGATCAGGTCAAAGGCGTGTCCCCATGGGCAGCGGTTATTGATGGCGCAGACCCAGGCGTTGGTTCCCATATTGAGAACCGACGCCCCGCTTGGTGCGTTGTAATAAGTACTCATTGCGACATACCCCTTTTCTGTGGGGCTTATGGCTGAACGTGCAACAACTTGAACTCCAGGACCAATTGTTCCTAAAGCGGTATCGGCTTCATAACCATACAAACCTTTAATCACTGCATCCTTACCTAAACTCTTAAAGGGCCAGACATTATTTGAAACCAAGTCTTTCTTGATTGCTAATGCAAAGTATTGAGAACCAAGCAACAGGGATTCTGGGCGGTTTACTTCTCGGTACGGTAAGCGACCTGAAATTTCTCGGTTTGTAATTTCTGTTATTGCATACGCGGTATTGCCGCCGAAGGCAATAAGGTTTACGCCTGCAGCAACTGCACCTTCAATCGAGTCACGCATTTTCAAAGTCCAGTACTCGCTATGTCCACCAACGGCAATATTCTTTGTTGCAGCAAAGACAGTTGGGTTTCTATCAACTTCAAAATCTGTAACGTAATTGGTATCTATGCCTAACTTTTCAATCAAGGTGAGTAGTGGTTGCTCCATATATCTGAACTGACCAGAACCATCTCCGTCGTAAGGACGATTAAATGTCACTACCTTCGCAGCGGATTCACGTGCTCCATCAGGACCTTTGTATAGCGATGAACCGCCCCATTGGTTGTAACTCTGCCACGTTAAGACCGATGAGATGAAAGTGAGATCACTTGGCGCATCTCCATAAACTAAGAATGGAACAAAAGTTGCTGCACGTAGATTGTTAGATAGCTTTACTAGATACTGACCTGGTGGAGTCTTTGCATCAATCGAAATATGTGTTGGTGATTTCAAACGCTTTACGAGGCGAGCGCCAGAGTTGTTGTAGTAACCCATACGATAAATCGACGCGGTAAATTTCTTGGAGCCAACTGTTGTTAGCGTTAATTTGTCGCCACAAGTAGCACTGCTTGTGTTTAGGTAGCCCTCGATTCGTGGAACATCTTTGCGGCGTGAAAAGTCAGCGCTGAAGCGCAAGGGAACTCCATCGCTCCATTTCTTATCGCCAGCATTTTGGTTTTCCCGGGCCACCCAGCCAGCGGATTGATCCCATCCGCAGGTCGAGGCGGTGGCTGGAACCGGCCACAGCTGGGTTACCAGCAGAACCATGGCCAGGAATTTACGCATGGGCACACAATAGGTCACGGTTATCTGCCTATAAATGGCAGATGCAAATCGTTTGCATTAACCTTTATCCATGCATATTCCTGATGGCTTTATCGATGTCCAAACCTCTGCGATCTTTGCTGGCCTAGCCGCCGCAGGCGTAGCAACAGCCCTCAAGGGTGCTCGTACCCAGCTTGATGAAAAGACCGCTCCTCTTGCAGGCCTAACCGCGGTATTTATCTTTGCGGTGCAGATGCTCAACTTTCCAGTTGTTGCCGGCACTAGTGGTCACTTATTAGGTGGTGCATTAGCTGCGGTCTTAGTCGGACCTTGGGCGGCAACTCTTGCATTAACCGTCGTTTTGTTGATGCAAGGTTTCTTGTTTGCTGATGGTGGTTTAACCGCCATCGGTTTAAATGTTTTCAACATGGGTGTTCTCGGAGTTTGGGCTGGTTACGGAACCTTCTTACTTCTTCGCAAGGTGTTACCAAAGAATAAATCTTCAATCTCATTGGCTGCAGCGATTGGTGGCTTGTTATCAGTTCCGGCTGCTGCGGTTGGTTTCACTATTCAATATGCAATGGGTGCAACCGCAACTTTTTCAACATCTGCGGTTTTGAGTGCAATGGTCGGAACACACGTTCTTATCGGAATCGGTGAAGCGCTGATCACTGGATTAACTGTTAGCGCCGTCTTAGCTAGCCGAAGCGATTTGGTTTATGGCTGGAAAAATAATGTACAGAAGTTGGAGATCCGTAGTGCTAACTAATCGTAAGTTTTATATTGCAGGATTTATTGTCTCCTTATTTTTAGCAGGAGTCGTATCTTTTTACGCATCCTCAGATCCAGATGGCTTAGAGCGCGTCGCTGAAGATATTGGTTTTATTGAAACCGCAAAGGATCACAGCAATGCTGATGGAGCACTGGCAGATTACGGAGTTAAGGGGATCGACAATGAACGCGCATCTGTTGGTGTCGCTGGAGTCATTGGCGTCATTGGCACCGCAGTTGTTGCTGGAGTTGGCTTTAAGTTAATTGCACGCAAGCCAAAGAAGGATGGCAATTAAGGTCGAGCAGGAGAACCATCACCACGGTCACGATGTAGGTGAGAGGCTCTACCTACATCGCCACTCTTTAGTTCACTCCCTCCCATCCCATCTAAAAATCATTGCGGCGGTGGCATTTATCCTGGTCGTCGTCTCTACCCCAGTGACTCAATGGCAAGCTTTCATCGCCTACTTTGTGTGGCTTTTGAGCGTAGTAAAGATTGCCAAGATTCCCTTTGTGCTTCTATTCAAGCGCTCGTTGATTGAAGTGCCCTTTGTATTTTTCGCAATCTTGATGCCTTTCTTTGGCACTGGCGAAAAAATTCAAGTTGGCCCATTTGATTTATATCGCGAAGGCGTAATCGCTGGTTCTGGAATTGTTGTAAAAGGAACTCTTGGCGTAATGACTGCGATCATTTTGTCTACATCAACAACGGCACGTGAGATTCTTCGCGGTCTTGAACGAATGCGTTTACCAGTTCTTATGGTTCAGATAGCTTCCTTCATGTTGCGTTACGTCAATGTTGTTAATGATGAAATGGAACGCATGAAAGTTGCGCGTGAATCGAGAGGATTTGAAGCAACTGGAATCAAGCATTGGAAAGTTTTAGCAACCGCAGCAGGTGCATTATTTATTCGTTCATACGAACGCGGTGAGCGAGTACACCTTTCAATGTTGTCACGAGGCTACGACGGTGTTCTCCCTCATGATGAACCTCCGCACATCAGTGCAGGGATCTGGCTTCAAGCAATGACGTATCCACTGGTAGCTGCATTTATTTTCATCGCTCAATTACTGATTGGAAAAATGTAATGAATACACCAAGCCTCGAAATAAAAGAGCTCGCTTTTGCTTATCCCGATGGCAACCAGGCACTTTACGGTGTAAATCTTTCAGTCCAAAAGGGTGAGCGCGTTGCTTTACTTGGACCCAATGGTGCAGGCAAGACTACCCTTGTCATGCACATGAATGGAATTCACCCAACATCTCATGGATCAATCCATGTTGCAGGTCAATTAGTTGATTCAAAGAACAAAGAGTCAATCAAAGAGATTCGTTCAAAGGTTGGAATTGTTTTCCAGGATCCTGATGATCAGCTCTTCATGCCGACTGTGGGTGAAGATGTCGCATTTGGTCCGTACAACATGGGCAAGCGCGGCGCCGAGCTAGATGCAATTGTTGATGATGCCTTGAACTTGGTCGGGATGATTGAGTTCAAAGATCGCCCACCGCATCACCTTTCCTTTGGTCAACGTCGCCGCGTAGCGGTTGCAACTGTGCTGGCAATGAAGCCTGAAATCCTTGTTTTAGATGAGCCTTCATCAAACCTTGATCCCGCTAGCCGCCGCGAATTAGCCGACATTTTGCGCTCTTTAGACATCACGATGGTGATGGTTACCCATGATCTTCCATATGCGTATGAACTCTGTGCGCGATCTGTAATTTTGAAGGGTGGTGTCATCGTTGCCGATGGTTCCACACATGCCATCCTGACTGATTCAGCCTTATTGGCTGCAAACCGTCTTGAATTACCTGTTGGTTTTTCCATTCAATAATCCACGGTAGAATTAACCCGTTGGTGCGACCGCACCAAAGCACTTCCCCCAAGTGCTGCACATGCAGCACTACATGCGAGTCTTATTTTCGCCCTAGCCGCCACATGTGCGAGCTATACCCGAGACGCGCTTGTCGTCTCGATTGGTATGCATTTCTATGTCTCTACAACCACGTATTAGCGCGCCTGGAAAAGCTCGTCGCGCAGCATCAGCAGGAAAGCCAAAGCGCGCAAAGAAAGCTGTTGAATTTAAAGAAGCAGCTCCTAAGGCACGTCACACGACTGCACAAAAGGCAGCTCGTAAGGGTGCAGCAGCTAAGCCATTGAATGGAAAGCCTGCATCAACTCGTCGTTATTCAGATGTTGATACATCTGCAACATCAAAGAAGGAAGCTCGTTTAGTAGAGCGTTCAAAGTTGCGCGCAAAGCGTTACCAAGAACAAACTGCATCGAAGCCCCGTCCAACTGAAGCACCTGATGAGCGCAAAGCACGTATCGAACGTTCACAGCGTCCAGATTCACGTGCCAAGAAGTTTGTTAAGGAGCGCGAAGTTCGCGAATCTGCACCACGTGCAGAGCGAACAGAACGTACTGAGCGTCCAGCATTTAAGCGTGATGACTCACGTCCAGAGTTTAAGAAGACTTACAAGAAGGCGGAACGTCCAGAACGTCCAGCATTCAAAAAAGAGTCTGACACTCGTCCGACAACACGTCGCGATGCAGCTAAGGCAAAGATCGCTCGCACAGATGATGGTCGTCCAAACTTTGATCCACGCAAGCGTGAAAAGTTTGATCCTACACGTCCAAAGAAGAGCAGCGTTGCACCAGATACACGTGCAGCCAACTTCCGTGCAGAGCGTCCAGTACGTGATCGCCGCAATGAATCACCTGCTTATGCTCGCGACGATTTCAAGAAGCATGCAAAATCTCATTCAAATGCAGCGGTCGATTTCGGTGCAGATGACAATTACATTTCAACAAATCTTGCAGATGCAAACCTTGTTGATGCAACTCCCCTAACTGAAATCACTACAACATTTGGTGATCTCGGTATTGCAGCGCCGCTTGTAAACGCGCTAAGCAAGCAGGGAATCATGCATCCATTCCCAATCCAGATTGCAACACTTCCAGATGCTCTTGCAGGTCATGACATCTTGGGTCGTGGACAAACTGGTTCAGGAAAGACTCTTGCATTTGGTTTAGCTCTTCTTAACAACCTCAATGGCAAGGTAGCAAAGCCACACAAGCCATTGGCACTTGTTTTAACACCAACACGTGAACTTGCTCAGCAAATTGATGAAGTTCTAATGCCGCTTGCACGATCAATTGGTCATGAATCAGTAGTCGTTGCTGGTGGAATGTCTTACTCAAAGCAGATCACAGCAATGCGCCGTGGAACAGCAATCTTGGTTGCTACACCTGGTCGCTTGATCGATCTACTTAATAAGGGTGAAGTTCAACTAGATCAGTTGCAAATTACTGTTCTTGATGAAGCAGATCAGATGGCAGATATGGGCTTCTTGCCTGTTGTTAAGGAAATCCTTGATCAGGCAAAGCTTGATGGTCAGCGTTTACTTTTCTCTGCAACTCTCGATCGTGGTGTTGATTCATTGGTTCGTCAGTACCTAAAGAATCCAAAGACTCACTCACTTCAAAACGATCGTGCCTCTGTTTCAACAATGGAGCACTACGTATTGGTTATGAATCCAACTGATAAAGATGACATCACAAATCAGGTTGCTGCTCGTAACGGAAAGACAATCTTGTTCGTAAAGACTCAGCGCGGTGCAGATCGTTTGGCGGACAAGCTTGCTCATGCAGGTGTTCCAGTTGGAGCGCTGCATGGCGGTAAGTCACAAGCGGTTCGCACACGTACTTTGGCGCTCTTCAAGGAGACTCCAAACGCTGCTCTGGTTGCAACAGATGTTGCTGCGCGCGGTATTCACGTAGATGGAATTTCACTTGTTGTGCATGTTGATGCACCAACAGATCACAAGGATTACCTACACCGTGCAGGTCGTACTGCGCGTGCGGGTGAGGCCGGAACTGTTGTAACTCTTGCGACTACACGTCAGCAAAAGTCCATCGGTGGCCTTACGCAGCGTGCTGGAGTAACCCCTAAGTTTGTTGGAGTTACACCGCTGAGCACAGAGCTAATGAAGATTACGGGTGCACAGGAGCCATCAGGTATTCCTTACATCGCACCGATCATTGAAAAGTCAGTACGTAGCGGCGGAAAGCGTCCACGTCCTAACTCAAGTCAACGTCGCCGTCGCCCTCGTTAAAACTTCCATTAATTGATAGGTTTCGCGTTATGACTAACGCGAATCCATTTGCCCAACGAAGCACCCTTGAATACGAGCTGCCACCATTTGCTCAAATCAAAGAGGAGCACTACCTGCCTGCTTTCTACGAAGGCTGTGCAGAACAATTAGCAGAAGTTCAAGCGATTCTTGATACTCCTGGTGCTGCAACCTTTGAGAACACGATTGTTGCGCTTGAAAAGAGTGGGCAATACTTGATGCGCATGTTGTTAGTTTTCTTCAACAAGTCATCCAGCGATACCAGTGATGCGCTCGATGCGATTGAAGAAGAGATCGCACCAAAGCTTGCCGCACATCAAGATTCAATCAACTTAAATCCAGCACTCTTCAAGCGGATTAAGGATCTTTACGATGCGCGCGAATCTTTGGGTTTAAACAGCGAAGATGCTTGGTTGCTTGAGCGTTACTACAAGGACTTAATTCATGCAGGTGCGCACCTGACAGAGGCACAGCGTGAACGCCTAAAAGAACTCAATGAAGAGCTTTCATCACTTGAAACTCAGTTCTCAAAGAACGTCTTGGCCGATACCAATGATTTAGCTGTGTTGGTTGAGTCGCTAGAAGAGCTAGATGGTCTAAGCGAGAATGAAATTGCTGCAGCCGCTGCCGCTGCAAAGGACCGCGGACATGAGGGTAAGTGGCTTATCGGCATGGTGAACTTCACTGGAAACCCTGTCCTGGATTCACTTACTAATCGCGAACTTCGCAAGAAGATTATGGAAGCATCCCTTTTGAAGGCTAATCGTGCCAATGAAAATGACAATAAGCCTGTTCTTCTAAAGATGGTAAAGCTTCGCGCAGAGCGAGCTAAATTATTTGGTAAGGAAACCCATGCAGAGCATGTAATTGCTGTGCAAACAGCTGAACATCCGGACAATGTTCATGCAATGCTTCGCAAAATTGCACCTGCCGCAGTGCGGAATGCACGCGCAGAAGCAGAAGACCTAAAGAAGGCTGCCGGGACAGATATTGAAAGTTGGGACTGGGGCTTCTACACAGAAAAGGTTCGTCTAGAGAAGTACAACATCGATACAACGAAGATGCGTCCATACTTTGAGTTAGAGCGTGTTCTTCATGATGGTGTTTTCTTTGCCGCAAACAAGTTATTTGGAATTACCTTTAAAGAACGTCCAGATCTAGTTACGTACCATCCAGAGGCGCGTGCCTTTGAAGTAAACAATGAGGATGGATCAAAGGTTGGTTTGTTTATCGGAGATTTCTACACACGTGATTCAAAGCGTGGTGGAGCTTGGATGAACAATCTTGTCGATCAGAACTTCCTATTTGATCAACTTCCTGTTGTGGTGAATAACCTCAATGTTCCAAAGCCACCTGCAGGAAAGCCAACTTTGCTTACTTACGATGAGACAACCACTCTTTTCCACGAGTTTGGTCACGCAATTCATGGATTGCTCTCACAGGTTAAGTACCCACGTGTTTCAGGCACAAGTGTTCAACGTGACTTCGTTGAATTCCCATCACAAGTAAATGAGATGTGGATTTTGTGGCCTGAGGTTGTAGAAAACTACGC